>CAYPDN010000062.1:0-11273 GCA_964409445.1 uncultured Granulosicoccaceae bacterium | reverse complement strand
GTGCTGACGTTACCGGCGTTGATGGTGCCGGAGACGAATGATCCTTCAACCACCAGTCTTGCCCAGGATGAAGGCAACGATTCAATGATGCCTGCATACGCAGTGCCGCTCTGCTGCACCCGTGTGCCGTCAGTGGTGACAATGTGCAGGTTATTTAAGTGAGAGTGTGGCGATACCAATAAACGCTCGACACGGTTGCCTATCCTTACCGAAATACGATTCGAGTAAGGGCCTGCATCGAGAGTTTCAACACCCGCAAGGCTAGCGTTGTAAGTTTCTTCCGCGGAGATTACCGGTGGTAATAACAGCAGTAGAAAATAGATAAGCGCAGCAATTCCATTCGCTGCGAGACGCTCTGTTTTCATGGAACTTCCATTCTGCGTTCAGGAGTAAATCTTTGACCGGAATTGCCAGAATCCATTAGCACTTCGAGGCCATTGTATCAATCTTATGACAGGTTGGAAGGCAAAAAATTAAAAAACCCGCGCCAGAATTCTGGCGCGGGCTGATCTACTACTGGCTTATTGCTACGGAAAGTTTACTTCGACATCACTTCCCGTTTTTGCTACTTACTTTACTTAGGCGAGACACCCAGTGAGCGAACAGTTGCGATATTCAGATACTCATCAACCGGTAGCCCTTTCTTGCGCTGGTATGCGTTGACTGCCCGCATGGTATCCGCACCAATGACTCCGTCAATGGCACCCGGATTATGACCCGCTCTCTGAAGAGCTGTCTGAATCGAGGTAATGCGATCCCGAGTCATGTTGGTGTCACAAAGGATTTCACGCCAGTCCAGCATGCCTTCTTTAGTCAGCTTGCGCTTGGTAACAGTGGCGTATTTTGCTGGAATTTTAATGCGGCGCTCTTTTGCAGGAGTAGCTTCTTCCGTCACAGTGATGGTCTTATAGACCGCTGGTACTGCTACCTTGCGAGTCGAAGGTTGCGTTGCGATTACACGCTTTTCAACCGTGTCGTAGACTGCTGGAATTTCCTGAACCGAAGTTGATGCCTTCTTCTTCAGAACGCGTTTTTTTACGGTTTTGAATGTGGCCGGTACTTCAACCAAACACATGATCTCACCGGTAGTCTCATCGATCTTCTGGATCGGCCCTGTACCTTTCTTCCAGGTTGTGTGGGCTGGCTTGTCCTGCACACGCTCGGTAACAGTTTCATAGACAGGTTTAACCTGAATGAGCTTTTTCGTTGCCGCTTTAACAAGTACTCGCTCTTTAACGGTTTTGAATGTCGCAGGTACGGTTACCAGCTTTTCAGTGGCTTCTTTTACCAGCACGCGCTTTTTGGAAGTAGTGAACTTGGCCGGAATGATCTCAATACGTTCACCTTCTTCCTCTACAAGAATTCGCTCAGAGAGAGTCTCGTATTTGGGTGGTACCCAAAGGCGAGTGAAGCATTGACCGGGTTTGGCACCAGGAGGCAGCAGATCACCGGCTCCGTAGTTACTGCCGGCTGGGCTTGCAGCAGCTGAGGCTGACGCAGATGCCTGTTGCGCGAGCAGTGATTCGCGCTTGTCCAGGTCTGCCGAACGAGCCGCCAGAGCCGCTGCTTGTGAATCGAGCTCGGCCTTTTTCTCGGCCGCCACAGTTGCGGCATCATCGCCGCCTAACACGCCACCTGCAGTGTCCGTGACACCGTCCTTCAATTTGCCTGCGGTTGAGCAAGCAGATAATGAAGCAACGATCACAGCCGCCGACGCGAGTGCTCCGATATTTTTAGATAGTTTCATCAGGGTACGTCCCTCCGAAGGACAATTCGCCAGTTAAGTTATTCGAGAGCCGGTGCCTTTCTGGCGAGGCATTTCGGCGTCTGGGATCTTCATTTGTAGCTTAAAAATGCAAATTTTGCCTTTTGTTGCAAAAAACCAACAAAAGTGACTTGTGGTCGTTCGTTCCATTATCTGCCTTTGTTAAGTTACAACGGAAAATGCAGGCAGTTTGTTGCTTTGTTAACCTAAGTCAATGCAATACAAGCAAATTCAGATCGTATCGTGAATTGTTTACGCTTCCAAAGCAAGGTACATAAGCGTATAAAGCGGATGTTTTACATTAAAATGTGCCAATACTTTCTGGTCGACATCGCTTGAGAATCAGACTGATAAATCTTGTAACGCCGCTGATGAAAGCTCTATTGTTTGATATTTACCACTTTCAATATCGGCAATATCCCACGGCCCAATCTGGTGTCGAATCAACCGCAAGGTGGGAAATCCGACCGCGGCTGTCATGCGTCGTACCTGCCGGTTGCGTCCTTCGTTTAACGTGAGATCGATCCAGCAGTCCGCCACGCTCGCACGGTAACGAACCGGGGGATTTCTCGGCCAGATACTCGGCGGATCAATCTGAGTGGCAGTCACTGCGCGTGCTTCACCATCTTTAAGTGTGACGCCGTGGCACAGTTGCCTGAGTGCGGTCTCTGTGATGTCACCTTCCACCTGT
The DNA here is from genome assembly GCA_964409445.1 of uncultured Granulosicoccaceae bacterium. Classification (GTDB taxonomy): domain Bacteria; phylum Pseudomonadota; class Gammaproteobacteria; order Granulosicoccales; family Granulosicoccaceae. The sequence goes on along the minus strand of CAYPDN010000062.1, from coordinate 8,817 downwards.
ACCCAATAATGCTTTTGCCACTTCATCTTTGGATGGCTGATGCGGTGTTGCAGCGGGCCATGGTTCGTTAGTATCAGTAAGCCTTCGCTATCTTTGTCGAGACGACCGGCGGGGTAGACATGTTTGATCTTCACAAGATCTGCAAGGGTGTTGTTGTCACCGCTGAACTGGCTTATATAGCCATAAGGTTTGTTTAGTAGAAGGACTGTCGCACCTGTCGATGCTGGTTTACCACTGGACTTACCATGCGTGGTCGTATTAGATCGGCGTTTGCCGGATGTTGTACCAGTGTGTTTGCGAGGTTTTTTGTTGCCGGGCCCGTTCATGCGCTGATGGCGTGTTTTTCCAGCAGACTGTGCCATCGCTGTCGGCGTTTTTCATTGAATCCCAACTGATCGAATACTTTTTCCATGTTGGCCTCGCTTGGCCGGATACGATAGCTTTTCAGTTTCGTGTTTAAATTTGTGGCGGGTATCAGTCCGGTCAGTTGTCTTGCCAGTAGAATTGTCTCTGTGTGTTCGTGCAGCAACTCTGCAACTCGGCTGGCTCCGCGGAACTTCATGGCAGGGACTTTATCGATGTTATCCAGCAGTGCGGTTAAGTTGCCCCACTTAACCAGCAGTCTGGCGGCAGTTGCCGTGCCGACGCCTGGTATGCCCGGTATGTTGTCAACCTTGTCTCCGGTCAGTGCCAGTGAATCTGCAATTTGCTTAGGCTTTACACCGAAGCGTTTCTCTATCCGTCGTGCATCAAGCCAGGTGTCGCGGGCAAAGTCCCATACTGCATCCCCGTCTCCGACGAACTGACACAGGTCTTTGTCGGCAGAAACAATGACCGTGTGGGTTTTTTGTTGCTGCGCGATCGCGGCCAATGATCCGATAATGTCATCCGCTTCTAATGTGCCACTGGCAAGTGCTGCGATACCAATGGCTTCGGTAAATGCTTTGCACAGTTCGAACTGGTGCTTAAGCTCTGCTGGTGCCGGTGCGCGATTGGCTTTGTAGTCGGGGTAAATCTCGTTGCGCGCTGAGGTTCCCAGGCTTTCGTCAAACGCACAGGCAATCAGCTTCGGATTGCGGCGCGAAATCAGCTGGTAGAGAAATTCAATAAAGCCCCAGGTGGCATTAGCCGGGTGGCCATCTGCATCGGTGATACTGGCGGGCATAGAGTGCCAGCCCCGGAAAACATAGATACTGCTGTCTATTAAATAGAAGGCGTCGGGATTCGACTTTGCAACAACGGGGAGTTTCATTCAGTGTGCCGGTCACATCTGACCGGCACCCGGAGCGCTTTTTACTTCTTGCCGTAGCGGCGTTTGAACTTGTCAACCTGGCCGGCTGAATCAAGAATCTTCTGCTTACCTGTATAGAACGGGTGGCACGCAGAGCATACTTCCACGGTCAGGTCTTTGCCGATAGTGGAGCGGGTTGTGAAAGTGTTGCCACAGCTGCAGGAAACGTTAATTTCTTCGTATTTCGGGTGAGTATCTGCTTTCATTTTTAATGTCCTCGCGTTGTGAGCCGACCGACCCGATAGCAGTGTGAGCATTCGGCGGTCAGGCTTGCGATGTGTGTAATTGTTTACTGGTCAGCCAGCCAGTGTAGTTCAATGTGGTGGCTTATTCAATTATCACAAGCACGAAGGGTGAATGCAGGTGCAGAATTTTGCTGCACGGGCTCCCGGAGTTGCCCGGACTATTCGTTTTCCTGCCGAACGCTAACCGACTCAATCTGACTCTCGGCATCCAGAGTCACACCGATCATGATCGGCGAACAGCACACCTGGCAATCTTCAACATAGTGCTGATCCGGCACTGAGCAGTCGATCAACAGGTTAATTGTCTCGCCGCAGTATGGGCAGTCTATATCGTATTCTTCCATCGCCTTAAGGCCTGCCAGGTTTATTCACTGATGACCGGGATGCTGGTCAGTCCGGATTTGTTGTCATCGTTCTGATCGGAATCCATAAACAATTGCAACACGGTGTCGAGGTAATTCGCACCCAGCTCGGTGGTTTTAATTTGCTGCAGTTGGTATTCGATTAAACCCTCTTTCTCTGCTTTCTCCAGCGTGCGCCTGACGCTCGCTATCGACTCGCCGGTACGACCTTCAAAATCCTGCACACTGAATCCATCATTTAAGCGTAGTGCGTTCATCATGAACTCGAGTCTTGTCTCTGCCGGTGATACTGAAACTTCACCTCTGATTCGGTCCACGCTTTCTGCAGTTTTCAGGTAGTCCGCCGGGTGTCGTGCTTTGCTGTGTCTGATAATTGTATTGTGCGCAGGGAAGCTTAGTTTTGAATGAGCGCCAGCTCCTATACCCAGATAGTCACCGAACAACCAGTAGTTAAGGTTGTGGTGGCAGCGATGCCTGGTTCGTGCGTAGGCGGATACTTCATATTGTTCAAGACCGGCCTCTGCAATTAATGCTTTGCCTGCCTCCTGACTATCTGCGAGTGTTTTTTCATCCGGTAGTTGCGGCGGATTCGCTGCAAATAAAGTATTGGGCTCCAGCGTCAGTTGATAGTAAGACAGGTGTGTGGCTTGTAAGTCCAGTGCCTGTTTAACGTCGGCTATCGCATCATCGGTGGTTTGATCTGGTAAGCCGTGCATCAGGTCAATGTTAAAATTATCAAAGCCTGCAGATATTGCAGTTTCACAAGCGCTTATTGCTTCAGACGCGCCGTGTATTCTGCCAAGCGCTTTCAGATGCTTGTCGTTAAAACTCTGCACACCAATAGAAAGGCGGTTGATGCCACTCTGTCGATACTCTTTAAAACGCAGCGCCTCAAAAGTACCGGGGTTTGCCTCAAGTGTTATCTCGGCTCGTGGTTCAAGCTTGGTCAACGCGCGTACCTTGCCGAGTAATCGATCAAGTGCTTCGCTCGATAGCAGGCTTGGTGTGCCGCCACCAATAAATACAGACTCTACCGATCGACTCCATATGTCCGGTGCATGTTGCTCCAGATCGGCAATCAGCGCGTCGATGTATTGAGTTTCAGGGATTTCGTCTTTGACTGCGTGTGAATTAAAGTCGCAGTAAGGGCACTTGCGAATACACCACGGAAAGTGGATATAAAGCGTTAGTGGTGGGTACTCAGTGAAGTGTCTCACGATCTATCGTCTAACCGGACTTACTAAAGTGTGCTTTGCGAGAGCTTGAGTTTAAGTTCCGCAAGTGCAATAGCACGATGACTGACAGTGCTCTTTTTTGCTTTACCCATTACTGCCGCTGACATTTTTTGATTCGGACAATAAAACACCGGATCGTATCCAAATCCACCGTCGCCTGCAGGTTCAGTCAGTATTTCGCCGTGCCAGAGACCGGTTGCGATAAGCGGTTCCGGATCCTGTGCATGGCGCAGGAATACCAGTGCGCAAACGAAGTAGGCCGCTCGCGCTTCTGAGGGCAACGGCGCTAACACACTAAGCAGCTTGTCGATATTGTCCTGATCAGTTGGTTTGGTGGTGTCTTTGCCACCGGGCGTTGCGGCGTAGCGAGCTGATCGAATGCCTGGTTCACCATTCAGTGCTGGCACTACCAGGCCTGAGTCATCAGCTAGTGCACAGAGTCCGGTCGATGAAGTGGCATGACGTGCTTTGATCAAAGAGTTTTCAACAAACGTTGATGCATTTTCGTCTGCTTCTGTGACGTCATATTCTGACTGAGAGACAAGCTCAATGCCGTGGTCTGCCAGTGCGCCGGATAGTTCAGCAAGCTTGCCCTGATTGCCACTTGCTAGAACACATTTGATTGTCATTACTAGCTCTTTAGTGATGCCAGTTGGGCTTCTACAATTTCGTCAATGCCTTTGCGTGCCAGTGCCAGCATTGATTCAAGTTCCTGTTCTCGGAATGCGTGACCTTCGGCAGTGCCTTGTATTTCGATATAACCACCCGCCTCATTCATTACTACATTCATATCAGTTTCAGCATTGGAGTCTTCTGCATAGTCGAGGTCGAGTACCGGCTCACCGTTATAGATTCCAACCGAGATCGCAGCAACCTGGCCATGTAGGGGATTCTTTTTTAAGTTTTTGTTTGCCATCAAATCGTTGATTGCATCACTCAGTGCTACGTAGGCGCCAGTAATAGATGCGGTGCGTGTGCCGCCATCGGCCTGAATGACATCGCAGTCTATGGTGATGGTTTTTTCACCCAGTGCTTCGAGGTCGATAATAGCTCTCAGTGATCTGCCGATGAGGCGCTGGATTTCCATGCTGCGACCGGATTGCTTACCGCTTGTTACTTCTCGTCTTGAGCGCGTATTGGTGGCGCGTGGCAGCATGCCGTACTCGGCGGTGACCCAACCGCTGCCTTTGCCTTTCAGGAAAGGTGGTACGCGATCTTCGATGCTCGCATTACAGAGCACTTTGGTATTGCCAAAGCTGACAAGCACTGAGCCTTCCGCATGGCAGGTGAAATTTCTTTCGAAAGATACGGCTCTGAGTTCGTCGTTAGCACGCTGGCTGGGGCGCATAAAATTCCTGGTGTATGAGTATTTGAAATAGGTGTCTTGCCATTCGTTGTATATTGCAGGCGTTGTAACGTGCCGGGCAAGTGCTGGAGATCACATCGTACAAGCATCCGATGACATGATACAGTTCCTGCCGTTCAATGCCGAGATCTGTGACAGGAAAACTTATGTTAAAGAGCATGACTGCATTTAGTCGCAAGGAGTCTGTTAGCGACTGGGGCACGCTGGTGTGGGAAATGCGCTCGGTGAACCATCGCTACCTCGATGTCTCGATCCGAATTGCCGATGAGCTCAGATTAATTGAGCCGCAGGTACGCGAAAAAATTAACGCGCGGCTAAGCCGTGGCAAAGTAGAAGTATCGTTGAGATTCAAACCGTCGCAAACGGTCAGCAGTCAGATTGCAGTTAACGACGCGCTGGCAAGCCAGGTGGCTGATGCGGCAAAATCTTTACAGACGATGATCGGAGACACGCAACCGCTGGCGGCCCTTGATGTGCTGCGCTGGCCAGGTGTTGTGGCTCAGGCAGAGGCGGATTTTGGACCGTTGCAGCAACTGGCGCTGGCGCTTTTTGATACCACTCTCGAAGATTATATAGAGACCCGTCAGCGCGAAGGTGAGAAAACCGCACATATGCTGACGGAGCGCTGCGATGCCATTGACGAGATTATCGCCAAAGTAACAGTGCTCAGGCCACAGGCAATAGAGCGTCAAAGAACAAAGCTGATGTCACGCATCGAAGAGCTCGATGTAGATCATGATACTGGCAGACTTGAACAGGAGCTGGTTTATATCTCACAGCGGCTTGATGTAACCGAAGAGCTTGATCGACTGACCGCACACTTAAGTGAGTTGCGTGACATATTAAAGCGAGAAGAGCCGGTAGGCAGGCGTTTGGATTTTTTGGTGCAGGAGTTTAATCGTGAAGCCAACACACTGAGTTCAAAATCGGCTGATGCCGATACCACGGCGTTATCGGTAGATCTGAAAGTTTATATCGAGCAGATGCGAGAGCAGGTGCAAAACATTGAGTAGCTGCGATTGTTGCCAACATTTGAAATTAAATTAAACAACTGCTTCAGACGTATACAAAAACCACTGATACCCGATAAACGCTGCCAGCAGCAGGAATCCTTCGACACGATTAATCCTTCCTTCGCGTTTGTAGCCGACGCAAAAAATTACCAGACAAATCGTCAGCGCAATATGTACCACAGCATCGCGGTTGCGCACCATGACGTCCAGATCTCCTGGTGCCAGTACTGCAACAACTCCCACTACCGCCAACGCGTTAAAAAGATTTGAGCCGACTACGTTGCCAATGGCCAGACCAAATTCCCTGCGTAGTATGCAGGCGATGGTGGCAGCCAGTTCCGGTAAGCTGGTACCGACTGCGACAATAGAAAGACCAATCATCAGTTCACTGACGTTGGCGGCGCGGGCAATCTCAACCGCACCCCAAACCAGAACTTTTGCACTGATCAACAATACAACCAATGCAATCACTGTAATGATTGAGGAAGTCTTAATGTTGATGTCTTCATTTATGTTGTCATCAAACTCAACGCCGATACTGTCATCCGGCCGGCTGTTGCCCTGCCACACCAGCCAGCCAAGGCAAATCAGTAGTGTGACGATTGCAGCGATACCGTCTATGCGTGAAAGATGAAGATCTAAAATTAAGGCAGTTGAAAACAACACCACTGCGAACAGCAACGGAATTTCACGTCGCAGTACCTCACTGGCCACGGGTATTGGGGTAAACAAACTCGCGGCTCCGAGAATAAGCGCGATATTGGCGATGTTTGAACCTATGGCGTTACCGATTGCAATGTCGGAACTGCCACTGCCCGCTGACATCACCGCGATAAGTATTTCAGGGGCTGATGTGCCGAAGCTTACAATAGTTAAACCGATCAAAAGTGGTGAGATGCCCAGATGTTTTGCAACCGAGCTTGCACCGTCGACAAATTTGTCTGCACTTATCGCAAGAAGTGCAAGGCTGATTACAATGGCAAGGACAGGCAACAACAGCATAGCGGTGGATCTTCTGAAATAGTCTTAAAGATTATGTGTCGGTGGGTGACTACTATACTAGTTTATATTGCAGTGACTGCAACGCGGCGAGTGGTGCAACAGCTCGTTCGCCTTAAGTTAGTGGCCCGATTCAATAGCGCTTTATAGTCACTGTTGTTATGCCGCTTCAGAATCCAGTGCGCGACTTCGGAAACCGACGCTGACCGCAAGCCCGGGTCGGTTGTCTGACATCATCAGTTCAGCGCCATGCATTCTGACAACAGCGGTCACGAGGCTTAAGCCAAGCCCGTTGCCCGGTGATTTACGTTCGTTCTCCAGCCGTACAAAGCGCTGCAATACTCGATCGCGTTCGTGACGAGGAATACCCGGACCGTTGTCGGTAACGGTGATGGTGAACTCATCTTCATTGCCTGACAGGTAGATACCAACCAGCCCGCCTACGCGCGTGTACTTGATTGCGTTGTCTAACAGATTAGTGATTGCCTGTGCCAGTAAGTGGCGGTTGCCATAAAACACCGGGTTGGCATTGATGCGTTCCACAAATACCAGGCTTGCGTCTTCAGCAACGGCACCGTAGAGCTCCGCCAGTTCGCTTGCGAGCTCACCCATGCGTACGTTTTCCCATTCTGTTTTATCGATGCCGGCTTCAAGCCTTGCAATAGAGAGCATGGCATTAAAAGTATGGATCATGCCGTCAGCCTGGGAGATTGAATATTCAATGGTGTCGCGATACTCATCGTCGCTGCGGTTTTCAAGGAGCGTAACTTCCAGCCGGTTGCGCAATCGGGTTAGCGGGCTGCGCAAGTCATGTGCGACATTGTTGGTTACCTGTTGCATGCTTTCCATCAGATCTTCGATCCGGGTCAGCATCTGGTTGATTTTAACGGCAATGGTATCGAACTCATCGCGCTTCTCGGTGACCGGGATTCGTCTTGAGAATGCACCGTTCATGATTTCACCAGCAGTTTGATTGACGCTTGCAATACGCCTCAAAACGCTCATGCTCATCCAGATGCCACCAAGTACGGCGAAGATCAGTGTGATGCATGTTGCACCGACAACCAGTGCGAAGGTGTAGTCGAGCAGTGCCTGTTCATCACTTATTTCATGACCAATAGTCAGACGTAGTCCGTTGGCAAATTGCGTTTGGGCAACTCGCACGGGCAGTGTTGTGCGTGGATTGTCAGACGGCAGGTCTTTATCGACCTCACCCATTGTCTTGGTGGTATGGGTGCGAACCGATTTAATTTTCAACGGCCACTCGGTATCCGTGCCGTCGTTCAGTTCGCTGCCATCGCTCTCTACTTTATAAAAGCGGCCGTAGGAGTCAACTTCATTGCGCTGCTGGATCGCATCGACCAGTTCATTGAGTGCGCCGGTATCGTACAGATTAACCAGGAAGTCTGTTTCAAGACGCAAACGTGCATCGATCTGCGATTCGATTTCGTCATGCAGAGACCAGTAAATAAAACCGAGGGTGACAGCGGAGAATAAGCTGAACAACGCCGCGTAAATTATTGTCAGGCGAAAGGCTGTAGTGCTGAACAGCTTGATATTCATAACCGGATTTTATCGCTGCTGTTATTTTTTAGTGTGTTGCGCCCTGCAAAATCAAATGTAGCCCGCGAACGGGCTACAAGTACAATTACCAATAATTAGGCTTTGACAAGATTAAGCGTGGCTAGCCTTCCACCAGCTTATATCCTGCGCCGCGTACGGTATGCAGCAGAGGTTGTTCAAAATCTTTGTCAATTTTACTGCGCAGTCGGCTGATCTGCACATCGATGACATTGGTCTGCGGATCAAAATGATAGTCCCACACGTTCTCAAGCAGCATGCTGCGAGTGACTACCTGCCCTGCGTGGCGCATTAAGTATTCAAGCAGACGAAATTCTCTCGGCTGCAGGTTGATGTTGTTGCCTGCTCGGGTGACTTTGTGTTTTAAAAGATCGAGTGTCAAATCGGCTACGCGGAGAGTCGTGACTGCATTCTCCGGTTGAGCCCGGCGTGACAGAGCCTGCAATCGGGCATTTAGCTCTGACAGCGAGTAGGGTTTTGTCAGGTAATCGTCACCACCGGCTCTAAGGCCGGTAACGCGCTCGTCCACATCATCAAGTGCGCTGAGAATTAAAACCGGTGTATTGTCACCACTACGGCGTAAATCTTCTATCATAGAGATACCGTCTTTACGAGGCATCATTCGGTCAATCACCATACAGTCGTAGGCGTTGGTTTTTGCGTAACTTAGGCCTGATTCACCATCGTCTGCGTGATCAACTGCGTGGCCGATTTCATTGAGTCCT
>CAYPDN010000061.1:0-13688 GCA_964409445.1 uncultured Granulosicoccaceae bacterium | reverse complement strand
CTCTTGCGGGTTTGCCCTCTGTTGCGACAGGTTAGACGTCACCCGCTGCACCAATTGGATGGAAGTCATGCGCCATTTTCGCACTGGTTGCTGAGAAGTATCTAAGCACCGGGCCTCTGGCACGGCCGCTGATGTGATGCTCTTTTCAGCGTGCGTCCCGGTTTCCGGTTCAGCTGCTATATATAACGTGTAAACCCGTTATTTATAATCGGTCGGAATAATAATCTCAGTTCTTGCATCGGCAATGCCCCACTAAGATATTGATTTAGTTGTTATATCCGGCCAATGGTGCTGTTCTCGCCGCTGGTGCTGATGACTATGAAATCTGATCTGCCTGTTGATGTGCTGTTTGAATGTCTGCGCCACATTGCTTTGCGCTACGACCGCAAAATAGACAGGGACTCAATCCTGGCCACGTTGCCAGTCGATCTGAAAAACGGCGTCACCCCTGAGCTTTTTCCACGAGTCGCTGCGCGAGCGGGATTCAAGACATCGTTTGCCAAAACAGATTTACGGCAGCTGCACTCACACATCGGCCCATCGATTGTGCTGTTGCGTGGTAATCAGGTTGGTGTAGTTCACAGCACCCCAGGTGAAGCACCCAATGAAGTATATCTGCTCGATGAAAAGTCAGAGCTCCGAAGTGTTGACTTTGAGGTGATAGAGCGCCAGTACACCGGGTTTGCATTTACTCTGATACATGTAAACGCCGAACAGGACATGAACAGTGCGGCTGATATGGATATCGCTGCCAACCGTCAGCAGTGGTTCTGGCGCACTCTCTGGCGCTACCGTGCTTATTACGTGCAAATGTTACCGGCTTCCCTTTTAGTTAACCTGTTCGCGTTATCGATGCCGTTCTTTGTAATGATTGTGTACGATAAAGTAGTGCCGAACCAGGCGATTGAAACACTGTGGGTTCTCGCCATCGGTGTCACCATAGTTTACCTGTTCGATCTGCTTATACGTCTGGTGCGCGGTGCGCTGCTGGAGCGGGCCGGACGTGAACTGGATTTCGAATTAGCGGGTGTCTTGTTTGAGCAGGTACTCTCGCTTTCAATGCGCGCAATTCCAAACTCCACTGGCTATCTTGCCAACCGAGTTAAGGCGTATGAAACGTTGCGTGAATTTTTTGTGTCTGCGGCGATGCTGGCTTTAGCTGACTTGCCATTTTCACTGTTGATGATAGGTGTAATCTTTTTTCTCGCGGGACCGATAGGCTGGTTGCTGCTTCTGGCGGTGCTTATAGGTCTGGCAATTAATATCGCTCTGCAAGTTCCGATGTATAAGTCGGTGAAAAATGCCACGGCTTCCGGCATTGAACGACAAACCTTGATTGGCGAGAGCATTGCAAGCCTCGAATCTGTTAAGGCAAACAATGCGGAGGGTTATCTGCAGCGCCGTATGAATAAGCTGCTGACAAGTTCAGCGATTAGTGGCGTAAAATCTCATTGGTATGCGTTGGTAGGAAATTCTGCGACAACTTCACTTATAAATCTGACGTCGGTTGCAGTAATTGTGGCAGGGGTTTATCGCGTTAATGCCGGACTGTTGTCAATGGGTGGCTTGATTGCAACAGTGATGCTGACAAACCGGTGTATGGCACCGCTCGCTATGGTGTCTGGATTGATGACACGCTTACAGCAAACGCTGCAATCACTGGACTCACTCACAGAAGTCATGCAGATGGAGACTGAAGTCGATCATCGGCGAGTTTATCTGTCGAATGAGAATTTCACGCCGAACTTCAGCTTTAATAAATCAGTACTTTCATATCCGGAACAGTCGACCCCCGCACTTGCGATTAATGCACTGAATATTACCGCCAGCGAAAGTGTGGTGTTGCTCGGGAAGATTGGCTGTGGAAAAAGTACGTTGCTCAAAGTAATGGCGGGACTGCTCTCACCAACCAGCGGTGCGGTGCTGATCGATGGTATTGATGCAACCCAATATCACCCGTCTGTGTTACGCGGCAAGCTTGGGTATGTACCGCAGGAAGTCGCTTTGTTCCATGGCACATTCAGAGACAACATTAAACTCGGTGATGCGAACATCACAGATGATCAGATCATGCAGGCTGTCATTGGTGTTGGTCTTGAAGATTACATAAGCAATCATCCGCAGGGTTTGAATGCTGAAGTTGGTGAGCGAGGTGCATTGCTATCCGGTGGGCAGCGACGTGCAGTAGCACTGGCGCGTTGTCTGGTGCGGAGCTACCCGGTGTTGCTGCTTGATGAACCAACCGCCAACCTCGATCCACAAACCGAACAGATTGTGATTAACACCTTGCTCGGGTTGAAGGCGAAAGGCGTCAATTTAGTTGTTGCCACACATAAGAAAGGAGTGATGCAGTTAGCTGACCGCGCGATAGTTATGGAGAAAGGGCAGATAACAGCCGACGGACCGCCAGCCAAAGTGCTTGGCGCTCAATCAGCACCCAGATCGAAGGCTGAAATCAAGGTGACCAATAGCAGGAGCTCGGCAAGCGCATGAGTGTTAAAAACAGAAAGGCGGCTGCAACTAACAAGAAGCCGGGTTGGGATTTAGCGGAACTTGAAAAAATCAGTGCGCAAACGATAGCTCCCGATAACCAAAGCCAACCGATCAAACCCACCCGGCGGACAGAATCTCAAACACCGATAGCCAGCTCTGCGATGGATCTGCAAAGTCAGGGTGAAACCCTGCAGAAGAAAGCGGTGCACATGAAGTCCAGGTGGGTGCCGCTGGTTTGCCTTCTTTGTGTCGGTGGTCTTTTTCTTTGGGCATCTCTTGCCAAAATTGATCAGGTCACCAGAGGTCACGGTAAAGTTATACCGAGTAGTAAAGTCCAGACTATTCAAAGCCTCGAAGCCGGCATTGTTGTCGGCATTCCGGTAGGCGAAGGTGATATCGTTGATAAGGGTCAGGCTGTATTAATGCTCGACGATGCTGTAGCTCGTGCTAATCATCTGGAAACAGTATCACGCCGCGATCTTGTATTAGCTCGCATGAGTAGACTGCAGGCTGAGGCAGATGGGTTCTCTGCACCATCTTATTCTGCTGCACTGGATCCTGTGTTAGTTAAAACGGAAAACGAGCTGTTCAATGCCAGAAGGGCTGATTATCTGGCAAGAGTTTCCAGTGCCGAGCAAATACTGGGGCATGCCCGCAGTGAGCTTGAAATTCTGCGCCTTGGTCAGAGTTCCATGACCAAACTTGATCTCATTCGTGCCGAACGTGATGTGTCGTTGCTTGAGGGAAATCTAAACACTTTAATCAGTGAGACAAGCAGAAATGCACTTGACGCACATGATACTTTGCGTGCAGAGCTCGCATCACTAAATAGTGAGTTGTCACGATCTGCCGACGCACTGGATCGAAAAGTATTGCGTTCACCAACACATGGTACGGTAAACAAAATACACATTGCCGGGGAAGGTGGTGTGATACGAGGCGGCGATAGCGTTATGGAGATAGTGCCAATCAATGACACACTGCTGGTCGAAGCAAACGTACGCCCGGAGGATGTAGGCTTCATTCATTCGGATCAATTAGCAACCGTAAAATTTACCGCATATGACTTTACTATCTATGGTGGTATGGACGGTGTGGTTGAGTATATCGGGGTGGATACGATTCAAAATGAACTCGGTGAAACTTACTATCCGGTTCGCATACGCACCGAATCAAATACCATGGGTACAAAAAATGGTCGTGAGCTGACTATTATTCCCGGTATGGTTGCAGAGATTGATGTACTGGCCGGGCAGAAGTCTGTGTTGCAGTATCTGCTAACACCATTAAATCGTGCTCGTGAAAAAGCCCTCACAGAGCAATAAGCCTAAACAATAATCTGGACAGATCTCTACTCTTCACCATCGATATACACACCCCGATAGACGTCGTTGCATTTTTTTTGTTTTGCAGGTACACCGGCTACCATCGAGTCATTTGCCACATTTTTGGTAACAACTGAACCGGCGGCAACGATTGCATCTTCACCAATGGTGACACCTGGCAATACGACGCTACCCCCACCGATCATTGTGCCTTTGCCAATAACAACACCACCGGAGAGCGTTACTGTTGGTCCCAGAGAGACGAAATCATCTATCAGTACGTGATGACCAATACTGGTATTACGATTAATAACGGTGTGTTGCCCTATGCTGGACATACCACCAATGGTAACACCGGCATTGCAATAACTGCCTTCAGCTATTTCAGTGGTTGAAGCGATCACTGAAGTAGGATCCACCAGCGCATCTGCAGGTAGTAACTTGTAGTCCTCGGCTATTGTTACCAGTTCGATTCGCCGTCGAGGCATAAAGGCGCAGGTAATAAACGGTTTGTCGGAAGCGACTTTATCGACAGATACAAATGTATCAAGCATGGCACAACGGGGTTTGTGGTCATCGACCTGAACAGGAATTACGTTGAATTTTAACCGATGAATGGTTTCTTCATAGTCCACCACCAGAGGACTGCGTACTCCGAACAAGTACATGGTATTTTTACTCACGTTACAAACCCCAGTAGCGCGCGCCTTCGCCGCTGTCGGTATTAATGAATATAAGAATCAATACCAAAAGGAAGGCGTACCAGAGTCCAGTCAGAATATTCACCAGACTTGCTGGCAGATATTTGGCTAACCATTCCTGCATAGTAATTCTCATCTAACGTTTGTGGCGAAAACAATGGTCGATTGCCGATTATTCGAATCCGAAAATTCTTCCCCAGGACTGTAAGGAATCTGTCAACGTATTGTGTTTAGTGAATGCAAAGCTGAGTATCACATAGTTAAACGTAAACGCCCAACCCAGCGTTTTTAAAGCTACCTCCGGCAAGCGTTCTGCGAGATATTCGAACAGATTGCTCGATAGCCAGAATTGGGTAAGCATCAAACCGATGCCGTGGTATATACCCCAGAAAACGAAATTTAGTGAGAGTGAATGCCAAATTCCGATTGCTAACATGGATGCAATGAATGCCAGAGGCACCGAACGGCTGACAGCAAGTGTGCCAGTGAATATGTAGGTCCGACAAAAGTTTGAAAGTGAAATATGCCAGTTGCGCCAGAACTTCACGAGGCTAGGTCGTATAAAGGGCCAGTTGAAGTTCTCGTCCAGATGATAGCCAAGCAATAATGCGAAGCCTATGGCTATTGCAGAGTAGGCTGAGAATTGCAGATACAGGCCGAGCCCGTAGTCCAGGCAACTTATCCACTCTCTTATTGATGTATGCCAGTTAAGTTCAATGGCAGTTTCAGATAGCCATGGGATAAAGAGCTGTTGCATCAGTACGTTGTACACGATAATGATTAAAGCGCAGCCGTGCAAAATTCTTGATAGTCCGCGGGATAAGTTCTTTAAATCAAATACGCCGTGATTCAGTTGTTTAAACGTGTCGAATTTCTGGATCGGACCAGCGGCCATGATGGCCGGGAAAAACAGGTAGCCTTGTAGTTGGTGCGGATGATCGTAATTTAATTTGCCGAGAAAATGTTCGATTAACAGGTGAAGTATTCTCAGTGTGTAGAAGGAGATTCCAAACAACAGCGGCACTGAAGCGGTTGTTGCCTGTATTTGTTGAAGCGACTTTGCACCAAAAAGGCACAAAGTGATTGCGATAACCAGCGGAACTACAATCGTTGATAAATTTTTTCTAATTGCATAGTAAGAGGTCGCTGACATAATAGTCAGTAGTAGTAGAGAAAATGGAGAAACCGCTATCAGCAACGTTGTTGTAGATAAAATCAGGGATACGTGACGATATTTTTTTGGTGTAAGCCAATACACGACGGTCGTTAGCGCTATCCAGACTAAATACCATGGGCTAACAGCACTCACTGTTTAAGCAGCCTGATTACCTGCGAGTTAAACCATGCGATGTATAGATCTGTGAGTTCTGGCGTTGGATGATAGGGATCGTAAAAAAACGAATTCGGGTGTATGACACTGTAGTCCAATTGATGTGCCAGATCTGAGACCCCTGTCTTTTCGATAATCCGGGCTACCGAATTATTAACCAGGGTCTTGTAGGTTTGGGCAATATGAGGGTGAGGCTGGTTTGCGACGATGATGGGCTTATTGAATGAGAGTAAAGTCTTGAAAAACTCTAACTGAGAATGTAATTCGGTGTTAGTCGTTGTGCTCTGATTTTCTTTACCTAATTTTACATGTTTACCATACAGTGCTTCGTCTAACGATCCGAATGTGCATTGTAGTTTTATAAATGTGTTTTTAACCAGTGGATGGATGTCCGACAAAGTTGCAATCCAAAATTGTTTTAGTTGACGCAACCAAAGACGCGCTTTAGTGGTTTTTTGATTACCGGTTAACACTGAGCCATGTACAACAATAAAATCAGGATTGGCCTTTGCGATTGCATTTTCTAAATTTGTAAAAGATGAAACAGATGCGAGCGGCATATAAATTGACTGAAGGGATATGATATTTTCCGCTCTGTTACTTCTTCCGTTATTTAACGCACAGTATAAGCCTGAGGTAGTGATCAGCAGTCCGTGAAGGTTTTTATCAGAATGGTTTTCTGCGGGACTTGATCTTACAACACCAGACAGTAAACCACCCGACAATAATTGAAAGGTGGGTAGTGCTGCAATAATAAATAGTGCGAGTGCCCAGCTACTAAGAGGATGTCTCAGAATATGCAATGATGTTACTTAACCTTATGCAGCGTCTTTTATGCTGCTTCCTGAGGCTTGGTTTTATGTTGAACCAGATCAATTGCATCCTTGAGCGTATTTATCTGCATAATGTCCCGTGCTTTTAGTCGAATCTTGTAGGTCTTTTCAATCTGCTTTATAAATTTCAGATGGGCATAGGAATCCCATCCGTTTATCTGATCTTTTCCCATTTGTGTGCGCAGCTCGACTTCGTCTGATTTGAAGACACCAGCTGCAATACCGATAATGGTGGTCTGTAATTGATTGACTGATCGTTCTGCCTGGATGTCAGGATGTTGTCCATGTAATTGATGTTCTACAATAGATAAAAGCTCTGTTCTTTTAATTTTACCTACTGCGGTTCGCGGCAAGTGTTCGAGAAAAAGGAAATGATCGGGTCGCATTTCTTTTGGCAAACCGGTGTCACAGTGGTGTTTTAAACTGCTTTGATCCAGAGGATTATCTGCTGCGATACAAGCAATGATAATTTCTTCGAAAACCGGATCCGGAAATCCAATGACTTCGCACTCGGTAATGCCATTGAATGTGGTGAGATGTCGGCGAACTTCCTGAGGGTAGACAGTGATACCTCCTCTTTTTATTACTTCTTTGATGCGTGCCTTAAAGAAGTAATATCCGTTTGCATCTCTGGTGAATATATCGCCGGTTTTGAACCAACCGTCCTGAAAAGCATCTCTTGATGCCTGATTATTTTGAAAATAGCCGCTCATTAGTTGCTCGCCACGAAGTTGTAATTCCCCTGAGGTGAAGGAGTCGACTACTTCGTTATCGCTATTGACCAAACGGGCTTCTACACCCACGGGTTTGCCGACGCTACCTATGCAGTGATTGCGAGCGTCACAGTACAATGCACCGGAAATTGTCTCTGTGAGTCCGTAAAAGTTTAACAGCTTCACCTTGAAGGTATTTTCAAATTCTTGCCACAGGTCTTTGTCGAGAGCACCAGCTGTTGAAATAATCGTCCTGAGTCCGCTGGAGGTGAACATCTTCGGATAGTCAGAGTAAAACTCGTGCAGCATAGAAAAAATTGTGGGTACTGCCAAAAAATGTGTAGCACCGTAACTTAGACCTGTGCGCTGAAAATCTGTACTGACGTTGAATGCACCGGGACGGATTACACACATATTTTTTAGCAGTGGAACATAGCAACAATGCACCAGGCCATCAGTGTGATACGCAGGCAGGAAGCAAAGAAGTTTTGATTTGCTTGTGTAATTAAGCAGGTCGCTGAGCGTGTCGACGTGCTGCTTCAGTGCTCGACGACTGACAACAACACCTTTAGGATTATCGGTTGATCCGGAAGTAAATATGACGTAGGCGGCTTGTTGCTCATCTATCTGATACGGAGACGGATGAAATTTGCTTTCTGCATTTCGTTTCGCGTTCGTTGAATTGAAAATTTCATGACTTGTTTTCCAGCTAGATGTTCGGTACCCGCGCAACCATGACCGTTTTGACGAGACACTGCTTGTATCCAATACTACCGATGGCAAATCGATGGATGATTTCTTAAGACTATTTAGTATTGGAGCGTCGGCAAATACTGCGGCTGGATTTACTGTTTTTAACACTGCGGTCATCTGTTCTGTGCCCATTGATGGGTCCAGGCAAACTAGAACATATCCGGCTTTAAAGCATGCCGCTGCGCTGACAAAAATATTTAACTGATTTTCGGTGATAACGACAACATAATCGCCAGAAGATAACTCTTCAGCGAGAAGATGTTGCATCAGCCTGGTTGTCATTAATGCAATACCTGATTTGGTAAATGCAGCATCGTTGGTAATTAGCAAATGATCGTTATCGCTCGATTTATTGGCCATGCGTCGCAGCTCTAAAGTTTTAATTTGCTGAATACTAAAACAAAAATACCTGCAACCTGCGTTCATTAATCAAGCTGTAAGGGCGGACCAGCAGTGCCTGTTTATCGACACCGGGTTTATGCCGAAACCTGTCCGTGCTTGCTGGGTCGGTGCTGCAAAGTCGCGGGATGGCCTGTTGGACTTGTTTATTGTCGGATTGGAAGCCGGAGCTAAGTTGTTGAACCAGAGCAGTAAATTTGTGACCTGCATCACAGTCTTGCGGTATATGTCCTGACAATAACTAATGCTGTGGAACGCAAAATGCCTTCTCGCCGTGTGAGGTATTGATTCTCAAGAGCTTAGTTAGATTCTGTTCGATGCCATTCTAGTTATTTGGTTGATTATATTTCAACGGATCGAGGTGAAGCATGTTTGATGAAGTTTATACAGATTTAAGTATTCAAAAATCTGCTGACGATTACACACCCGAGCTCGGCCAGGAAGTAACCTGGACGATCACAGTTTCTAATGAGGGTCCATCGTGGGCTGAGAATGTTCGCGTTGATGACATGCTGCCAGACGGAATGGAGTTTGTTTCCAGTCATCTGACAGCTGGCGGTCTTGATGTTTCCAGTGGCATTTGGTCGCTGGGTGGTATGGGTGTTGGGGACGTAGCAACAGCGTCTGTGACCATGAGAGTTACCAATGTAGACAATTACATAAACAACTACGCGAGGGTCAGCACGGATACTTATGACTGGAACGGCTATAACGACAAAAACGTTATCGCAGTTGATCCGTGGGAACCAACACAGGCTGACCTTTCGTTGGTGAAAACGGTCAGTGATCCGAACCCGGAAGTGGGTTCTGTCGTTGAATGGACTGTTTCAGTAACTAATTCAGGGCCGGATACGGCCTGGCATACTACAGTACAAGAAGCACTGCCAGCTGGACTGACCTTTGTAGGGTCGCGGGCATCTGCAGGCACTTATGATTTTGAATCCGGTGTTTGGAATGTAGGTCATCTGGCTAATGGTGAGACAGCAGAGATGGTTATCAGCACCAGTGTTGATAGTGCTGCGGCCGTACAATACGTTAACTCTGCAGTAGCTGCGAGTAATACAGTGGATGCAGATACTTCCAATAATACAGCTCAGGCGAGTATATCTGTCACAGAAGCGGTTGTAGAAGCGCCTCCTGCACCCGAGCCAGCCCCTGCGCCTCATGCACCTCCACCTCCAAGGGGCGGGAATAAACCTGAAGGAGGTAAGCCGGAGGGAGGAAAGCCAGAAGGGGGTATGGGCCATCCAGGGTCGTATCCGGTCGCATGCTGTTGTCACTGTGATAAGGACGAAGAGACAGGGGCTGATCTACAAATTATAAAGTTGGTAAGTAACCCGACACCAAATCTTGGCAGCGAAGTAGTTTGGTCACTGGTGGTAATTAACAACGGGCCGGAAGACGCTGTTAATGTTGTAGTTAATGACAATCTGCCGCCGGGTGTTGAGTATGTTTCGGACTCAGCCACCATGGGTGCGTTCGATGTTGACGCAGCTGTCTGGGAGATTGGTGATCTGGCTAACGGCGAGAGTGCGTTGCTGCAAATCACGACTATCGCGACAGATGCAGCTGCCGTGCAGACAAATATTGCATTGGTAAGCAGCGATACTGAAGATTCGAATCCTGCCAATGATGTTGCGGTAGAAAGTATAGATGCGGTTAACGCCGATCTTGCAATTACCAAAACTCCTGATGAGCAGACGCCTGATCTGGGTGCAGAATTTGACTGGACTATTACGATTGTAAACAATGGTCCGGATACGGCGGAAAATGTAGTCGTTGATGATCTGTTGCCACCAGACATTGAATTTGTAGCATCAGATGATTCCAGGTTTGTGTTGTCTGACGATGGCACCAGTGGTTCAATTGCGCTTGGTGATCTGGCTTCCGGTGAAGAGGTTAGTTTTAATATCACAGCGATCGTGACCGATGCAGCTGGCCCACGAACTAACACGGCTGAAGTTTCAAGCGATACCTATGACGATAATCTGGACAATAATCGCGATGATGCACAAGTTGATGCGGTCGCGGCGGATCTGGAGCTGGTTAAAGACGTATTACCGGCAACTGCTGCACCTCTGGATATTGTTGAATGGACAATACAGGTTACCAATAAGGGACCTGATGATGCTACCGGTGTTGAGGTGGAAGATGTTCTGCCTGCCGGTGTTTCTTATGTAAACGATTCAACAGATGGCGTTAGCTTTGATTCTGCCACGGGCATCTGGAGTGTCGGTGATCTGGCTTCCGGTGACACAGTATCTTTAACAATACAGGCACTGGTGGTTGATACCGGTGAGTTAACAAACGTTGCACAGATTGTCGCCTCTGATCAGGTTGATCCGGATTCTGCTGTTAACAACGATGATGGTGATCAGTCGGAAGACGATGAAGATAATGCTGTTCTCACAGTACCTGAGATCATCGATCTTGCACTGACTCAGGAGATTAGCAGTGCTACTGCGGATGTCGGTGGTCCGGTTACCTTTACAATTTCTGTTACAAACGAAAGCACAGTTCCAGCGAGTGGAGTGAGTGTCGCCACACAGCTACCGGGTCACTTTGCAAGCGGAGATCTAACTTTTGTTGATTCAAGTGATCCGGGTGTTGTAAGTGATCCTGCAGCAAATCTAATTATTGGTGATCTTGCACCGGGACAAACGGTTACTGTGACTGTTGATGCCACGGTGAATACACCGGGTGTTATCGAAAATGTCGCGCAGATATTTACTGCTGATCAGATGGATGTCGACTCTACGCCTGCAAATAATATAGAAGCGGAAGATGATCAACAGACTGTGAGCGTTACCGTTGTAGATCCGAATCCGGTGCCTGTTGCAAATGATGATCAATTTGAAGTTTCGGCAAATTCAGAAGGGTTTAACGCGGTCATCATGATCGATCATTCGGGTAGTACCGGAAGTGTGACTGCTGTTGATGGAAACGGCGATCCACTTGATCAAAGTGGTTCTCCTCTGGCCATGGATATTCTCGATGCCAATGGAAACGTGACCTCGCGGCTTCAGTTAATACGGGAGGCCGTGGTTGAATTTGTAGGTCAGGAGGCTGTCGAGGCGGTGAAAATACTGGGCTTTGACGGTAGCGCGGGCGGTGCCGGCGACGTATCTGTCTGGACTGATGTGTCCGGTGCAAATCCTGATGTGACCCCGGTAATGTCTTTTGTAGGGGATTTCGTAGCGAGTGGTTTCACCAACTATATAGATGCGTTAGATGCTTCACAAAATTTTCTGGAACAGACTGTTGATGCCAATGGTCAGACAATACCTGATCCGCTGCCAAACACATTGCCTGTTAACTACTACTTCCTGACCGACGGTAATCCGCTTGCGCCGAACTTTTCTGCGGCAGACGCCACGCCGGACGCAGCCCAGCAGGCTGCCTGGGAACAGTTTGTAGAAGCTAATTTCAATGACGCTTACGGCATTGGTTATGGCAGCGGTGTAACGGAAGTCAGTGCTTTGGATATCGTGTCTCATCCCGATACTCCGGCGGCAGGTCCGGTAAGTGCGGATGACAATACCATTCTCACCAGTGAGGCGGATGGAATACCAGCCGACTTATTCAGAACGATAGCAGAGAGTGTAAGTGGTAACGTCTTCGGCAACGATGACTCTGGTCTGGACGGTCCTCAACTGGGCGCAAGTTCGGTCAGTACACTGGATGTTGACGGGGTGGTTTATAGCTATGACGGCAGTAGCGTTAGTGTTAGCGGTACTGCTCCTGCTACCTCATTGGTTAGACCGGAATTTATTAATGTTCCTGTTAGCTCGGGTGGTCGTCTGGAATTTAATTTTCAAGACGGAAGTTTTGAATATTTTGCTCCTTTGACCACTGTTACTTTTACAGATGCCTTCGACTACACCATCACAGACAGTTCCGGGGATAGTGATACAGCCACACTCAGTATTGACGTATTGCCCAGTTTGCAGACAGCGGCAGCAGTTGAAGCGCCGGAACTTGCTCTTTTGTCAGATGACGATGAAATATTCGGATCTGACTCTATGGCTGCAATACAGTTGCCGGCGGCAACTGATAACGAGTGGGGAGATGATGGCATGTCCTTCGGCGTCGATGTATTCGATATGACGTCACTCATCGTCTAAGCTGGACGCAGTAGTTAGCTTATCTTTAACAGGTGAGTGTGTTTTGGAAGTTACCGGGGGCTGTACTGCAGCCCCTGATTTTATTAAGGGATTTATATGCGGGTTTTATACACCGATTACCGCTCATCAGTCTGCAACCGCCTTTCCAGCCAGCGCACTCCAGCAGACACAATTAATATCAGAACAAGATATTCAAGCAACAGGATCGTATAAATCTCAAGCGGACGGTACTCCGTTACCACCAACTCGTTTGCTTTGCGAGTAAGCTCCTGCATACCAATAACAGAAACCAGTGAAGACATCTTCAACATATACACCAGCTGATTACCCAGAGCCGGTAGTATTCTTTTAATGGCCTGCGGCAATATGATAAAGCGCATCGTATCTGTGTAGCCCAGCGCTACTGTATGTGATGCTTCATACTGTCCTCTGTCAATGGATTGAATGCCGGCTCTGAATATTTCCGCTTCAAATGCGCTGTCTGACAGCGCCAGTGCAATCACACCTGCCCAGAACACCGTAATGGTGATATCGAGCAATTGCGGCAGCCCGTAGTACACCCACAGAATCATCACCAGGATTGGTACTGCACGCACCAGCTCCACATATACCCGGTTAAATCCTTTCAGTATTCGGTTGGAGGAGAGGCCGGGGAGGGCGACCAGTAAGCCAATGATTATTGAGATAACGATTGCTGTCAGTGACAACAGCACGGTATAGCCAAGACCACTGAGCAAAAACTTCAGATTGGTCATGCCTTTTGGTGTAGACGGATTGACTACGTACCAGCCCCAGTCACCGGAGCAGGCTGACAGCAGCACTGCTGTAAAAATTATGAAAAGGAGCTTTATATTAAAAGGCCTGGCCATTAGTGCGGCAGAATCTGTTGCAAAAATTCCTGACACCGTTCGCTGTCAGGTGCTTCAAAGAATTTGGTAGTGTCAGACATCTCGACAATTTGGCCATGGTCCATGAACACCATGGTGTCCGCGACTCGTCTTGCGAAGCCCATTTCAT
>CAYPDN010000060.1:12047-13783 GCA_964409445.1 uncultured Granulosicoccaceae bacterium | reverse complement strand
CAACCGAGATCAGCCGTCGTATTGGTCAGGATATTGTTGTGAAGTCTGCCTCTGTGCGCAATACCAATCGCGAGTTAGATCCGTTGCTTGCTGAGGTTGCGCTGACAGACGCTTCAGAATCGATCGTCAACGACCCTGATATTGATGTGATCGTGGAAGTCATGGGCGGTGATGAGCCAGCTCGCACATTGCTGCTGCAGGCCATTGCCAATGGCAAGCATGTGGTTACTGCCAACAAAGCACTGGTGGCATGCCACGGTGCAGAAATATTCGACGCGGCGCGTGAGCGTGGTGTGAGCGTGGCCTTTGAAGCGGCCGTGGCAGGTGGCATACCGGTTATTAAATCTATCAGGGAAGGTCTGGCCGGTAACAAGATTCAATGGGTTGCAGGAATTATCAACGGGACCTGCAATTACATTCTGACAGAGATGCTTGAAAAGGGCCGTGAGTTTGAGGATGTCCTCGAGGAAGCTAAAGCGCTTGGCTATGCTGAAGCTGATCCCACATTTGATGTTGAAGGCATTGACGCGGCTCACAAGCTAACCATACTTGCCTCGATAGCATTTGGTGTTCCGCTACAGTTCGATGCGGTACATATTGAAGGTATCAGCTCTATCACCAGAGAGGACACCGCTTATGCGCAGGAACTTGGCTATCGCATCAAGCACCTTGGCCTCGCGATAGACACTGGCAGCGGTATAGAGTTGCGTGTTCACCCGACACTAATACCGGAGCGTCGGTTAATTGCCAATGTAGACGGTGTGATGAATGCGGTATTGGTGCAGGCTGACGCTGTAGGTCCGACTCTTTACTACGGTGCCGGTGCCGGTGCCGAGCCAACCGGCTCAAGTGTTGTGGCAGATATTATGGATGTTGTCCGGGTTGCATCGGCAAGTGCCGCCAATCGTGTTCCAACACTTGCCTTTCAGCACGATGCGTTGATTGATAGTCATCCGTTAAAGCCGGCAGAATTTCAGACTTCGTTTTATCTTCGTATTCTGGCCGAAGACAAGCCGGGGGTTATGGCCGATATTTCGCGTATTCTGGCGGATGAATCAATCAGTATTGAAGCAATAGTGCAAAAGGAACCCGTCGATAACTCCGGTAAGGTACCGATCATCCTTTTGACAAAAAAGATCTCCGAAGGATCGATGAACGACGCAATTGCCAGGCTTGAAAGCCTCAGCTCGATTGCCGGAAGTATTACACGTATCCGGATGGAGTCTTTGGCGGCAAGTTAGTTTTTTTGACATTCAGCCTGTTGATCATTTACAAATGATCTATAGCTAACAGCCAGGTTTATTTTATTTTTTTATTTTTTCGGGGCTCGCTCGGGAAATCGGTTACCTGATGAACTTAAGCATTGGGTTGTTATCTTCTTCCAGAGTCTCTTTGGTTAACAGAAGCGGTTGAATGTATACAACGTCATTGATGTCATTGCCGCTTGTATCCATTGCCAGAGATGCTCTTTCCATTGCTCTTTTTCCAACCAGATACGGGAGCTGTGAAATTGCTGCGTGTATTTTTCCCTCGAACAGCAATGCAGAGTTATCTGCCTGATAATCCAGACTGACAACTAACAGGTCTGGAGCGTCTGAGTCTGGTAAGGAATTGATTGTTGTAAGGGTTGCTGCGTTGTCTGTTGATACGATCGCCCTAACTATTGTATTGGCAATTGTACTGGTATCTTTCAGAACATGGGCAAGGTCTTTGGCAGTAGTAGTGATGACTTGAAG
>CAYPDN010000060.1:0-11947 GCA_964409445.1 uncultured Granulosicoccaceae bacterium | reverse complement strand
TGGTATCTTTCAGAACATGGGCAAGGTCTTTGGCAGTAGTAGTGATGACTTGAAGATCCGGTGTGGAGCTGTGCAATTGCTCGGTAAAGGTATCTATCTGCAGTGAGCTTTGGTTATTGTCGTTGAGGCTTTGGTCACTAAGGTCTTGGTCATTGATAATAACTACTGAGCCTTTTGCATTACTGCCCAGAGACTCTGAGATAAATCTTGCGCTTATAATTGCAATTTCTTCGTAGTTTGACTGGATGACAGAGGCAACACCCGTATCGTAAATTTGAATACTCTGCGGTGTATCGGCAAGTGCTATCGCCGGAATGTTCAAACTTTCTGCTTTCTTAAGACAGGAGGATAGTCCTTCCGCATCCATAGCGGCGACTAAAATCACGTTGGGCTTTCTGTCGAGCATGTTATTGCATATTGCAAGCTGAGCAGCTGTTGTTTGATCATTCTCGACCGCTTGCAGGTAGTAGTCTGCATTTTCTTCGAATGCACCCTCTTTTAAGCCAAGCGCGACCGCGTTCCAGTAGGGAGTGGTGGGTGTATTCATAATAACGCCGTAAACGGGTATTTCTGCCAGTGTTGCACCGGAAAATACGGCCATTAAAATAGTGGCGGCTATGTTAACTCTTGAGAACATTCATTGTATCCTCGTTTAAAAAATACAGGTTTAATAA
Organism: uncultured Granulosicoccaceae bacterium; assembly: GCA_964409445.1. Classification (GTDB taxonomy): domain Bacteria; phylum Pseudomonadota; class Gammaproteobacteria; order Granulosicoccales; family Granulosicoccaceae. The sequence continues at coordinate 11,273 of CAYPDN010000060.1, read as the reverse complement.
AACGCGGGTTAACAATTCTGGTGTAACAAAATTACAGGTTTAAAAATTGGATCTAAAAATTTAATTTGGCAAGCGACTAAGTAAATATAGCGCCAAATTGATCAGGAGATCACAGGTATACCACCATGCTGATCAGTCTGCCACTGCGGTAGCAATACCAAATTGATAGTGCAACCATTAACGGTTGGTTAGGTGTCAGCGCTGGCGTCGTAAACACAGCGCTGAATTAGTTTCCTATGCGCATGTACTATAGCTAAAGATAAAACGTGATGGAATACATAATCCTTGATCACAGCAATAATAAAAGATGCTGCTGATGGCTGATCAGTTGAATAATTTGATGTGAGCCGGGCAATACTGAAAAGTTAAGTGATGGAGATGATGCGCTTGAGTAATTAATTATTGCCCACAGATTGATGCTGTTGCAAATCGATCGGAATTTAGGTGAGGGGTCAGCATGGTAAATAGTCAGAACGCCGCTACTCAGTGGCTGGCGGCACTGGACGCAGATAATTTCACTGCATGCTGGAATATTGCCGCTGATTATTTTAAAAACGGAATCTCACTTGATGAATGGACAGAAAAGGCTCAGGGTGTGCGTGATGGGCTAGGGCATTTACAAACACGCAGACTAAAACAGTCAGTAGAAACAACGGATCTACCTGCAGCACCAGCCGGAAATTATGTAATAAGTGAGTACAAAAGTGTGTTCTCAAAAGTTGGTGAGATTGGTGAGCGACTGACTGTGATGCAGGAAGAAGACGGACAAATGCGTGTCGTCGGCTATTACCTGATTTAAAGGAAGCGTTAAAAAATTCTGGTAGGTCAAACGTTAAAACGGTATGCGTTTGTCTCTCTTAATGCAAAACCCATTTTTTTGTATAGCTCATTGGCAGCCTTGCGAGAGGGGCGGGAGGTCAGGTCGACAGTTTTTGCTCCAAGCTTTTTTGCTAAATTGATTGCCTCACTGGTAAGCGTTTTTCCAACCCCTTTTCCTCTGGCGCTCTCTGAAACCACTACGTCTTCAATCCATGCTCTTGTTCCAGTGATAATAGGAAAAACAACCAACGTGAGGGTTCCAAGATAATTTTCGTTTTCCTTTGCCAGCAGCAGATGAACAGATGAGTGCTCAATAATGAATCGTAACTCATGCTCTTGAATCGGACGCGCTGAAGAAGACAGCAGTGGCAGGAGCGAATTTATATTGTCTAGTACCTCCTCCGAGTATTGCACTACTTCAATTACCTGCACTAATTACCTCCTGTTGTCATGTGACGCGCATCTACTATTGCCTGAACCCATTCTGCGGGTTTTTCCTGCGGTAGGTTATGCCCCGCGCCTTTGAATTCACGATACTCATACGGGCCGGTGAATTTGGATGAATGGTGTTTGGTAGATGTATGGACACCATTGTCATTGCCGTCGATACAGAGCGAAGCGACAGATATGTCTGGTTGAGCCTCCAGCCTGGTTTCTATGTGAGCAACAGAAGGGTCACCTTCAACTAAACCAAAGCGATGGCGGTAAGAGTGTATAACCACTTCCACAAAGTCTGAATTATCAAACGAGACTGCAGTTCTCTCGAAATCCTCATCTGTAAATTGCCAACTCGGTGACCATTTTTTCCAAAGTAAGTGAGCAATACCACGACGATTATTTTCCAGCCCTCGTTGTCCTCTTTCTGAGTGAAAATAATACTGGTACCAAAACCTGAATTCCTGTTCTGGCGTGTCTGGTTGCATCGCCAGTTTTATATTTTGAATATTATAGGAATTTCCTGTTACAAGAGCCGTAACCCGAGATGGCCAAAGTGCAGCTACTATGCAGGCAGCCCTTCCTCCCCAGTCGAAGCCTGCTAATACTGCGCGCTCAATTGATAGTGCATCCATCAGCTCCAGCAGATCATTCGCCAAAACCGCCTGTTCACCGGAACGCAGTGTGCTCGCTGAGAGAAATCGTGTTGGACCGTAGCCGCGTAAATAGGGCACGACCACATGCGCCCCTGCGTCAACCAGTGGCGCAATGCATTGCGAATAGCAGTGTATGTCGTACGGAAACCCGTGATTTAAAATACAGGGCCATCCGTCAGACTCTCCGTAAACGCCGTACGCTATTTCAAGCTGAGAAGTTTTGACCGTTTCAATATTCGCGATTATTTCAGAAACATTCATTTCAAGAGGTGCCAGATGTAAGTAGATACGCTATGCGAGCTTATTAGCCTTGTGTGTATTCTGAAAATCCGGGCCCGGTTTGATGACACTCTATCCAGAGAAAGCGTACTTAACTCCTGTGTGAGCCAGGCCAACCAGCTTTTCTTCCAGCGAGTCTGCCTCAGAAAACCATTCACAAAGATCAGTGGTGCCATCCTGTTCATAGATCAGCTCGCCATCAATGTAGTTTGCTTCATAGATAATACGCAGGTTGTGAAACTGTATACCATTCACTTCGTCGCACAAAGTGTCGATGCCGAGTAGTGCGCCCGGTTTTACTATCAGTCCGGTCTCTTCTTTGAATTCACGTACCATCGCTTGTTCCGGTGTTTCACCGAAGTCGAGACCACCCCCTGGCAAAGTCCAGTGACCGGCTGACTTCATCACGCGTTGGGACAGCCTGCATAGTAGTAATTTATCGTTTTGCAGGAGCAGGCCGTATGCAGAAACCCGGGATACCTTTTTACTCATAAAATTTATTTTTTTTGGTGACTGGTGTTTAGTATTCGCTTAATTTTAGCGAGTTCGAAGAAATTGGCGGAAAACATTGGAGTGACTGCCACTTGCGGAAACACAACTGATCAAGTTGGCTTTAATAGTTAATGCCGGACAAGTAGTTTACATGCCCGGCATTACCTTTGTGTTATTAAGCTGTATAGTTACAACAAGTTGGCGAAATCGATGCGATTGCATGCCAGTTGTTGTTAGTTTATTTTGCCGATTGCTGATGCAAGTGACGCTGTTGTGCGTTCGATCCCGATCTCAAGTGCTTCTATTGTTGCGTTACTAACGGCTGTCCAGTCATCTGGTTGTCTCCAATCGTCGGGAAGGTTGACTTCACCTATTCCATAGTCATTGAATAAAACTTCATCGTTGCTGACATCCAGCAGGTAGGATCTGACAGCAGAGTCTACACCATGCGGGTTGTACGATACTAATGAGCTGGCTAGATTGCTCTGACCCTGAACGATCGACCTTTGATCTTTTGCAACCCGGAGAGGGCTTTTTTTACAGAACTGCGATCCACCGCCACGAATGATCGGCTACTGAATATTTTTATTTTGCCAACCGCGGATCCTTGCAGGCCTGCATCTCCGGTTAGTGCACCAAGAATATCTCCCGGGCGCATTTTTTGTTTCTTACCTGCATTAATTTCAAGAGTTACGGTAGCAGGCCTTGGAGGTTGTGACTTGAGCACATGGCTGGATGGCAGTGAAAAGTCCTTGATTTTTTTGTTCAGAACTTTGCCCAGTTGTTCCAGGCGGTGTTTGTCAGAGTTGTCAAAGAGTGTCCAGACCTGACCAGTTTCACCCGCACGGCCTGTTCGTCCTGATCGATGCACATGTACTTCGACATCTTTGGATAATTCATAATTCACTACAACATCCAGTTTTTCTATATCAAGCCCGCGGGCTGCGACATCTGTTGCAACCATGACTGTAGCGCTGCGGTTAGTGAATCGGATTAGATTTTGATCTCTGTCTTTCTGGTCGAGATCTCCGTGCATCGCAATGGCGGCGAACCCTTTGTCTTTCAGAAAACTGGTGACATCTCGGACTGAAATTTTTGTGTTGCAAAACACCAGTGCTGACTCAGGGCAATATTTCATCAATAACAGTTGTAGTGCCTGCAGTCGATCCTGTTGTTTATCTATCCGGTAAAAGTGCTGTTGTATCTGTTCGTTGTTATGAGTGGCATCAACCACTACCATTTCCGGTGAAGTCATTACCGCGTGTGCAATGGTTTTTATTTCCTCGGGGTAGGTAGCACTGAGAAGCAATGTTTGTCTTGTTGCGGGTATGTACTTTACGATGTTATCGATAGATTCCTGAAATCCCATCTGCAACATGCGGTCAGCTTCATCCAGCACAAAGGTATTTACGTTATCCAGTTTTACGGTGCCGCGATCAAGATGGTCCTCGATTCTGCCTGGTGTGCCGACAACTACATGAGCGCCTTTCGCCAGAGATTCTATTTGAGGCCGTAAAGACGAGCCACCGGTCAGGGTAAGTACTTTTACATTGTGTGTTGCTCTGGCAAGAGCGCGAATTTCCTCTGCCACCTGGTCGGCTAGTTCGCGGGTAGGGCACAGTACCAGTGATTGTGTATCAAATTGTTTGGCGTTGAGGTTTTGCAGCGCTACCAATCCGAAAGAGACTGTTTTGCCGGATCCGGTTTTCGCTTGTGCGATGACATCTTTGCCAGATAACGCCAGCGGCAACATTTGCGACTGGATTGGTGTCATTTCTTTATACGAAAGCGATGACAGGCTTTGCAGAAGGTCTTCAGTTAATTCGAGATCGCTAAATGCAGCCTGACTCACGTGGGTTTCCGTTTTTTGCTGTGGGGTGACCCGAGACGATTGCCCGAGTCTGAGCATAGTTTACCTCAGAAGAATACTTAGGTAGCAAGTAGTGATGGTGCTGCTATTGCAATCCCAGGCCGGTTGCGAGCTATTTGATTGCCCGGCTGTTTGATTGACAGTGAATTAATTGAAGGAAGCTTTGGGTGACAGATTCTAATGGCGTGTAGTGGTCCGTCTAACCGCGTAGCAATCACGCGGCTTTGGCATCAATGTCTTCATTCGGGTTTTCCGAAAAGCATCTTTCGATAATTAACTGTTTTAGTGCCTCTGCTGCTTTTCGGCCTTTTATTCGCTCAGCTACACGGATTTTTTTACCGTCAGACTGGAAATTTACTACATAAAACTCAGTGTGTTTAGTGCCGGATGTCTCGGAGGATGTCATTTTTATTTCAAATTGTGCAGCGTCAAGTAGCTCTCCCTGCAGGTGTGAGTACACCAGCCCAAACCAACTCTGCCGTGTGTAGAGTATATTTGTTTCCTTATCAATTTTAACTTCGAGCGCTTTACCGTATATAAAGACTGCGGCTACTGCGATTGAGACTCCCACTGATAAAAACACCAGGCCAAACAACCAGTGCTGTTGTCTGATGATGGCTGTGCCAACACCTGCGAAAACTAATCCAAAAATTAGCAAAAATAAATTCGACCTGAGGTGTCGTCCGGCGTCACTTAGTACTTCTAAATAGTGAGAATTTTCAGTAACCGGTATTTGATCAAGTGCTGAAGATTTTGCGCGCTCTTTCGATTTTTCATCTGCATTTTTTAGGAAAAGATCTGGAATATTTACAATGTTCCCTGGTCGAGCGGCGACATCTTCTACAGTGACTTCCCAGCTACGTGCGAACTTACCCAGATCAGGGTGATTGAAATCGCCTTCGACTGCTACCTTCCAGTCAATCGATGATCTGGATTCCCATTCTTTGGTGGGTTGGCAGTGCTCCGGTATCTCGAAGATAAACTGACCATTGACGCCTTCAGCGGTTCGTTGCAGATAAACCTCGGTTTCTTCCTGCCAAAGAATGGAGGTGCTGGTGCTATCACCTGATTTTCGCTTTCGGCTGCAGGTTAATAGTGCTTTCAGTTCAGTTTCACTTTGCGGGTTTAGCATTAGTTCTGATTTGTTAATCGCAAACTTGCCACCGAGTGCTCCGCCAACACCCGGCACCTGGGGATCTAGTCGTAGTGGGGTTGCTCCAAAGCGACTATACCCGCGGTACATTTTGAAAGCGTAGTACATGATGCCGGCACCAACAAAGACGAAAACAAGTACCAGCAGTGCTGCATATTCACCGTCGCGAAGTGCTTTTGGTATAGCGAGTAAACTGCTGCCAGTACCTATCACAAAGAAAATACTACCAAATCCTGCTAACACCAATGAGCCAGCTTTTTCATTGCATTTGATGCCGTCGGTTGTTTCCTGTTGCAGGCGCTGATCGCGGCTTTGGCCTTTGCGCAGGGAGGCCCAGGTGAAGAAGCCTCCCAGGCCACAAAAAATGAATAGAAACATTGACCCAAATATTATCGAAGGCCAACGGAAGGTGCGATCAAGCAGTGACTTTGATGGCTTTTTTGGATTAACCAATGCAGTTGCTTCGTTTTTGCTTCGGCTTGCTTTTAGGGATCTGTGCAGATCCTGCCAATAGCTGCCCAGATTATCACTGGCTTTGCTGAGACTGACAGTATCGCTTTGGTACCGAGAGCCATTGAAAGTATAAGAGTAAGTGCTTTTTACAGAGTATGTGGTAGATTCGCTGCCGTAGTTTTTGGATAGCTTTAGCTGATGAATTGTAGCCGGTACTTCAACCCAGTTTGCAGTGGCAATATAGCCAACAATCATACTGCCTGCGGAGCCGTATGCAGCTGCCAGACCTGCGAGTACGAACACCATACCAAATGCGGCACCCAGCCAGCTTCGGCGCTCCGATCCTTCACTCATATCTCAGTTCCCTGTGCCGGCTCTTGTTACGCGGTCTTTACTAACCGCTAGGTTTTCGACCTGTCGGCTAAAAACTTGAGTTTGGATGAATGATCATCTGCCTGAATGGTGGATTTATTAGAACTTGAATTGAGCAGGCGCAGGATAGGCCGGTAATCTTATTTTTTCTGCTTTGAAATTGTGGACTAGCGTGGTTTTCAGGTCTGGTAGCAGTTGCCCGCCTGTTCGCTCAGCCAGTCGATCATCAGTCGATATGGTGTTGGTCCGTAACTGATGCGCGCGGCACCCAGTTCAGCAAATTCCTGTTGGTTTGGTGTGTGTGCCAGTACGATAAGATTTACCGGCAGTGACACCGACTCACACAGTTTGGCAATTTGATTTTTGTTCACCATGCCTGGAGCGAAGAACCCGTCAGCTCCAGCCTGTTCATAAGCCCTGGCGCGTTCTATTGCGTCATCTACCATTTTGTCGGTATGTGCATCTGGTTTGGCTTTAAGAAAGATATCTGTACGTGCGTTTAAAAAGCCACCGACACCATTTTCGTCAGCCGCTTTTCGCGCTGCTTCGATGCGAGGGACCTGATCTTGAATTGAATATAATCCTTCACCACCCACAATCTGGTCTTCGAAGTTGAAGCCAATGATACCAATAGCCATAGCTCGAAGTATTGTTTCTGAGACTGTCGCAGGATCAGCCCCATAGCCGCCCTCCAGATCCATGGTTAACGGTAAGTCTGTCGTGCGTAAAATATTTTCAGCCACACCCAGAGCCGCATCGAGTGGAAACTGTTCACCATCAGGATAGCCGTTCGCCATTGCAACCGGAGCACTGCCGGTTGCCAGAGCTTTTGCACCAGATTTTGCTACGGCTTTGGCGCTGCCAGCATCCCAGATATTAAATAGTACTAATGGATCACTCTTTGTGTGCAAAGACTTGAAGAGCACTGCGTTTTCCGATTGCTTAGCAGACATAGGTATTGCTCCTTTAATCCGGTGGGGGTTACTTAATGATTTTTAAAAATAGTGATCAGCACATTCAATATTTATTCATGTTTCCAATTTAATCTTTGGACGATTCCGCTTCATCTTTATCGTTATCCTCAACTGGCGGCACCCAGTTGGCGTTTTTAACCAGCTCGCCTGTGTTTGGAATAATCTGCACGCAGCGGTCATCCCAAAGCTGCAGCATTTTGTAGTCTTTTTGGTTAGTGACAGCGAGACCGGGTAAACCGTTTTCCTCCAGCCACTTTTGCACCGGCGGGACATGTTCTGCGATTGACGCGCGCGCTGTAAAGACGCGTACTTCGATATCCATGTTGAGCCAGCGTTTTACTCTTTCAACCATCAGGGGAATGGGTTTGCCGATGTGTTGATGACCTTTCCAGCCATCCCACTCGGCGAGCGTGCCGTCGAGGTCAACGCCTATCCACTTGTTGCCGATCCTGCGTTCTTTCTTTTTCTCTGCCATTTATAAATCACACGGTGTGAGCTTAATGTATACCAACGCCTGTGGTCTCTGCGGCGCTGAGCCATGAGGCTATGTCAGTGCCAACTTCAGTTCAAGTCAAAGTTTGGCAATTTGTGATCGTCTGTAGTTATCAATGGCTGTATAGGGATTAGTGACAGCACATACCTTGTGTCCGGGTAATGTTGGATGCTTAGGAAGTTTGTGCGCGTGCGAGAATATCAAGTATTTCGATGTAGTTGGATCGCGGGATTTGCGTGGCACCCATCGACATCAGGTGTGGTGTCGGTAACTGACAATCAATCATGTCAAAACGGCCGCTGCCTGCGAGGGACACCAAAGCAATTTTTGAGGCGTCACTTCTGCGACTAAACATCGATTCCCCGACAAACGCTCGACCGACAACGACGCCATACAAGCCGCCCACCAGCTCATCTCCCTCCCATACTTCTATAGACTCCGCATGGCGTTGCTCTGCAAGGGTGCAATAAGCGCTAAGCATGTCATCAGTAATCCACGTGCCCTCTGTGTCACCACGCGGTTCACTACAGGCTTCAACCACTGCTCGAAAAGCCTGGCTGTGGCTGATCTGATACTGCTGCTTTTTAATCACCTTACGCAGGCTGCGACTTATTTTGAGATCGTCTGGCCAAATCACGCAACGCGGATCAGGTGACCACCACAAGATCGGTTCACCTTCTGAGTACCATGGGAAGATCCCTTGCTGGTAGGCACTGTAAACACGTGCAGGCTTCAGGTTTGCACCGGCCATTAAGAGTCCATTGGGATCCTGCATTGCTGTATGTACTGGCGGGAACGGAGTGGTGTCGTCGGTATCGCTTAGAAACGGGATGGGCAGGCCGGTCATAAACTGGAATCGCTTATGCGCTGGATTCTTCACTGCGAAAAGGCAGAAGAGAGTGGAGTTCTTCGCAGTGTTTTTGCATCAGTGGTGTTTCCTGTTTTAGAAACTGGGCCACAGCGTTGCGGAACCCTTCATCACGAATATAGTGCGATGACCAGGTAGGGGTGGGTATGAACCCACGGGAAATTTTATGTTCTCCCTGTGCGCCTGGCTCAAAGCGTTTTAGTTTGTTTGCGATGCAGTAATCTATACCCTGATAGTAGCAAGCTTCAAAGTGCAAACTGTGGAAGTCTTCGTCGCAGCCCCAGTAACGTCCGAATAAAGTATCGCCACCTTTAAACATCACAGAGCATGCAACGCGTTTGTCGTTATGTTCTGCGAACACTATGATGATGTCGTCTCCCATGGTTTTACCCACTTCGCAGAAGAACTCTACATTAAGCGTTGGTGTGCCCCATTTTCTATTGAACGTATCCAGATAGAAGCCAATGACATCGCGCCAGTCTTTTTTTTCCAGTTCAGTACCATGGTGCACCGATAAGCTGATGTTCTGTTCGGCAACACGTTTGCGTTCGCGGCGCATGTTTTTACGCTTTTTTGAACTGCAGCGGCCTAAGAAGTCTTCAAAGTCTTTGTAGTTGTCGTTTTTCCAAATGTATTGGCAACCCATGCGCCGGAGGTAGTTGTGTTTGTCCATTAGTTCGGCTTCGTCCGATGTTGGAAAAAGCCAGTGCATACTGGACATGTTCTGTTTATCAGTGACGGCAATGGCTGCGGATAATAAAGCCGACGTACATTTTTCGTAATCGTGATCTTTGTGCACCAGCAAACGTGGTCCGGTTGCCGGGGTGAATGGTGCCGCGCAGATTAACTTCGGGTAGTACTGCGCACCGCTTCGTTCATAGGCGTCAGCCCAGGAAAAATCGAATACGAATTCGCCGTAGGAATTGGTTTTTAAATAAGTTGGGGCTGCGGCAATGAGTGTGTCGTCATCATCCTTGAGCAACAGATGATACGGGTGCCAGCCAAATTGTGGATCTACGCATTTATTAGTTTCAAGTGCGCTGAGGAATTCGTAGCGCACAAATGGATTGCCCTGGTGTGACAGGGCATTCCATGCTTTGGCATCGATTTTGTCTAGTGTGCTGCCAACTTCTACTTGCAAATCTTAGGCTCTGGGCAAGGTGCTGGAGTTGGGTTAGCTTTTTGAGGCGAGTGCATCTAGATATTTTTCTGCATCTAATGCGGCCATACAGCCAGTACCCGCCGACGTTATTGCCTGCCGATAGATATGGTCCATTACATCACCGGATGCGAAGACACCCTCAACACTTGTAGCGGTCGCGTTACCGTCTGAGCCGCTTTTAACTTTTATATAGCCGCCTTCCATTTCCAGCTGGCCTTCGAAAATACCGGTATTCGGTGTGTGGCCGATCGCGATGAATACACCATGCAGGTCGATGTCTTCGGTGCTGCCGTCCTCGGTGCTTTTTATACGCATACCGGTAACGCCAGAGTCGTCTCCGAGTACTTCATCGAGAGTGTTGTTCCACTTGATGTTGACCGACCCCGCAGTTTCTTTTTCAAACAGGTGTTTTTGCATGATTTTTTCTGCACGCAGTTCATCACGGCGGTGTACTACCACTACCTCTGAGGCTATGTTGGAAAGATACAGTGCCTCTTCAACTGCGGTGTTGCCTCCACCGATTACGGCCACGCGTTTGCCTTTGTAGAAAAATCCATCGCAGGTGGCACAGGCGGAAACGCCTTTTCCCTTGAATGCCTCTTCCGATGGTAATCCCAGGTATCTGGCGCTCGCACCCGTGCTGATGATCAATGCATCACAGGTATAAGATTTGGAGTCACCTTTGAGGGTGAACGGGCGTTTGCTGAGGTCGAGCTCGGTGATGTGGTCGAAAATCAATTCTGTTTCAAACCGCTCTGCGTGTTTTTGAAAACGCTCCATCAGAGCAGGTCCCTGAACGCCGTCGTTATCAGCGGGCCAGTTGTCGACGTCTGTGGTGGTCATCAGCTGACCGCCCTGTTCCATGCCGGTGATAAGTACCGGGTCGAGGTTAGCGCGCGCGGCATAGACTGCGGCGGTGTAGCCAGCCGGTCCGGACCCTAAAATCAGCAACTTGCAGTGTTTGGTATCACTCATACGTAAACTTGGTTTTTCCTGTCGAACTGGGGTGAGTGATCATGACAATACCTTCACCAGGCTTTGTCAGATCGGGCGAACGACTTAGTATGCAAAGTCGCGCTGGCATTGTACATCACACTGACGCCGTTTGGCCTGTTGAAGGCCAACATCTGCGGGCTGTGGTTGAGCACCGGGTTGTACTACCAGATAACGATACCAGTTGAACCATTGCCATAAAATCGGATAAGCATTGACCACCAAAGCCGCCCAAGGTTCGCAAAAGCGGGGCT
>CAYPDN010000059.1:8500-13923 GCA_964409445.1 uncultured Granulosicoccaceae bacterium | reverse complement strand
AGCTGGTGACAGAGTGGCGATTCTTGCACTTAATCATCCTGACTGGTTTATCGCTGTTTTTGCAGCAGCACAGTGTGGTGTTGTGCTGGTACCGCTCAACTGGCGCTTATCTGTCGATGAGCTTGGCTATGTAATCGGCGACAGTACTCCGAAACTACTACTACACGATGAAGAGTTTGCAGAGACTGCCGCGGAATTGCATTCGACGTTTAAATTGCCGTTGCACAGGTTTGGAAACTCTGAGTTCCCACCGGAGCCTGCAGACGTTCAGGCGCCATTCAACGATATACATACAGATGTTACTGCGCCTCTGCTAATTGTGTACACGTCAGGCACTACCGGGCGTCCGAAAGGAGCGGTGCTTAATCAAAGATCGTTGATGTGCAGTGCTGAGATGAGTCAGCACATGACAGATCTTACGGTTAATGATCGGGTTCTTAATGTGCTGCCTCTGTTTCATGTCGGCGGACTGAATATTCAGCCTCTGCCAGCACTTCTATTTGGTGCAACTCTGGTTTTACAAGCGCGGTTTAATCCTGATGAAGCAGTAACCGCACTGGCTGAAAATCAAATTACACTAATTAACTCGGTGCCAACATTACTGCAAGCCATGTTGTCGTCATCATTGTGGAATGCAGAAAACTTCAAGACTCTGCGGGCAATATCGATCGGGTCTACCGATGTACCGATCTCACTGATAGAGCAAGTGCATGACAATGGTATTCCGTTAATTCAGGTGTATGGTGCTACAGAGACTTCACCAGTTGCTATCTATCAACGTATCGAGCACGCAAAGCTTATAGGGTGTATTGGCCGTGCCGGACTTCTTTGCGATGTCAGGCTTTGTGATGGTGACGGCCTGGAGGTATCCCCGGGTGAGTCGGGTGAAATACAGGTTAAGGGTGACAACATACTCAGTCACTACTGGAACAATCAGGAGGCCACAGACACTGGTTTTGTAGATGGATGGTTCCGTACAGGAGATGTAGCTCATCAGGACCAAGATGGATTTTATTGGTTCGATGACCGGTTAAAACATGTTGTCATTTCCGGTGGTGAGAATATCTATCCTGCCGAGTTAGAGCGTGTCATTCGGGAAATTGACGGAGTGGATGAAGTCTCTGTTGTGGCGAAAGCAGACGAGCGCTGGGGCGAGGTGCCTGTAGCTGTGATTGTTGGCTCGGTAGACAGAGATACGGTTCTTGGATCGTGTGAATCACTGGCCAGATTTAAGCGCCCGAAAGAGGTTGTGTTTGTGGAAGCTCTGCCACGAAACGCGCTTGGTAAAATTCAGGTGCAGGAAGTTCGAAAGCTGGTCAATTGATAAGGATATTCGGTTACTGCGAGCTGGCTTGTGCTAATAAGGTTGGTACCGTTTAATCGCCTGGATTGTGCGTTCCAAGGCAGTGTAAAGGTGGTTGTCCCTGTAATTCTTGCGCATAGCAGCTCTTGTGCTTGGGCTATGCGTTTTGCATACCAGATCTCTTATTGGGCAATTAGAAATAAGATCCAATAAAGAATTGGCCTTTCTGGGCGAGCTGTCATTTATCGGCTGGCCTGTTAACACATTCAGCTAACAGGGAGCTTGCAGAGATAAAGGCGTGCGATTATGGCAGCTGATGCAGTAGGTGAAATAGTATTTCGTATTATCGGGAAGATTGTGTTGGAGCTTTTTTTGTTCCGAGTTTGCCGGGTTATTGGATGGTTGGTGCTAAAAATATTTACGCTAGGTGTGTTTCCGGCTGGAGTGTGGAGGGATCAAAAAAAGAAGGTTGGGTGAGCTGGTTTGGGCTCTCTATTGTTGTGGGTGCGTTTATTCTGTTTGTGCTAAAAATCTGCTAGTGTTATTTGCATTGTGTGAGAAATAACCGTAGACATGCTTTTCTGCGTGCGTGACAAGCAGCTGCACTCGCAATTCATAACTGTTCGCCTTGTAGTTTCGCTGTCGCTCAATTTACTACAAGGCGAACAGCGCTTAAATTGCGACTGAGCTGGGCTTAGCTGAAAAAGGATAAAGAGGTATTCTTGGAATTAGAGTTTAGAGCGGCAAATCAAAAGGACCTGGTTGGTCTTGTGTCCTTATTGATAAGTGATCCTCTCGGGAGATCAAGAGAAGACTCCTCGACTCCTTTAAATACGCAATACGTTTCTACGTTTGCAGCAATTGATAAGGATCCAAACAATGAGATTATTGTTGTGGAACTACACGATCAATTGGTCGGAATGTTTCAAATAACCTTTATTCCTTATCTTACCCACATAGGCGGTTGGCGTTGCGCAGTTGAAGGTGTAAGAGTACACGAGAACTTTCGTGGACGTGGCTACGGCGAAAAAATATTTGAATATATTATCGCTTTAGCCAAAGAAAAAGGCTGTAAAATGATTCAGCTAACAAGCGACAAGCAGCGTCCGGATGCTATTCGTTTCTACAAGAAATTGGGTTTCAAGGCTAGTCATGAAGGTTTCAAGCTAGCATTATGATCTGTGAGTTTGTATTGATTCGTTGCACTCGAAAAATTACCTTCATTATATATCATAAGTTCCAAAGCGATGGTCGGCGGGAGCGGCGGCCGTGAGAACCTTCATATAATCGATGGACTGGTGCCGATTGTCTGAGAGCAAAGATGTGATAAGTGGCTAAATTTGTGGAACAATTCACTATCAAGTAATTATTCACATTGCCGCTACATTTGGCCATGGAAAATATACAAAAACCAAAAGGCGTTGAAAGTTTTCTCCGACAGGAAGTAAAAGTAATTGATGGGCGTACTCATCTGACTGTATTCTTATTTTTTATATTCTGCTGTTCGGTTTATTGCTTCAACATGACTCAAACGGCTGCGGCGTTTTAAAACCCAGATAAGCAGAGTAAGGCCCATTCGCAGCCTCTCAGTTCTATTTGCATTGCTGAACCGATTCGGTATCGGTAGCGTTGCTCAGTCTCTTTTAAATTCGCATGAGTGCAGAACTTGAGCAGCTGCAATTGCACTTCTGGTGGTAAGAAGAAATATTTCCTGGCGTCGAAGCACAGCGCTAAATTATGTGCAGAGTGCGAGTGCTATTCGTACGTAGCAAGCCCCTTTCTTGGTACGTTGGGTGTTATTTTATCTATGCTCCTGTTCATTGGAGTTTTTGTTGCTGGCGCAGTCCATGGATGGACAGGGGTTCTATTTCTACTAAGTTTCTTTGTAATTCTTATAGTCACTACTCGGATTGTGGAATTAGTAGCTATGCCTATAGTGAGGGTTAATGCTGTTCAATTAAAAGCATTGAAGGAGAAGGGGCGTAAAACTGCGTTAATATTCCTGTTCTCTGTTATTGTTTTGTCCGTTTTGTATGTGGTAAAGGGCAAATTTTGGCTGTATATACATTAATGCTACAGACAGGCAGCAATGGGTCAATACATCCTGTTCGCTGGATTGATCAGATAGGGTGAATTGGACCATAGTCCAGCCAGCAGCTCTCGGCAATACCGGACCAAAGTTGTTTGTATAGTGGGTACTGTTTTGTCAAAAAATAGAAAAAAAGCCCTGGCACTAATGGCAGTGCAGTTTGTCCTGAGCCAGCTAGCTATTTACTGCGATGCTTCGGGCTTGGTAGATTTCTTTGGAGTTTATTTTTTAAGCTCTATAGGTTCTCTATTGTTTGGTCCAATTTTAATATACAAGGATAGTAAGTCGTGCGCGCTCAAGGGGGCATTTTACTTAACCACTTACGTCTCCATAGCAATGTTAGCCTTTATTGTATATGGAGTTTTTAAGCAAGGGCCGTTGGGTCCTTCTGGGCTAATATTTGCAGGAATGTTCCTTATAAACTTTGTTCTGGCGCTTGTTGGTGCGATGGTTGGTCACGTTTACTGTAGATACCTTGAAAACAGAAAATATGTTTTGTGAGAGGAGAGAATAGCGTATTCTCAATCGACGATGACCGGCTGGTGGGTTGACGTCTTTGCGAAACACAGTTCGGAAGTTCGCTTTAATGGTAAACCAGGAAAACGTTTTACCGATCGACCGCAATATCAGTAACCTCTAATTATGAGTAAATTTGAACTGGTTGCACTCCTGGCTTTCCTGTTTCCGCTTGCCTTTAGTCCAGGTCCAGGAAACATGATATTTGCTGCTAATGGAGCGCGATTTGGTGTCCAGGCCACACTGGGGGCAACTGCTGGTTATCACCTGGCCACCTTCTTAGTAACAGTTGCGCTTGGGTTAGGATTCATCTCGGCAATTTCCTCTGCACCAGAAGTATTCAATGTCGTAAAAATCGCGGGCTCGCTATATGTACTTTGGCTTGCCTGGAAACTGTTTAGGGCAGGGCGTTTGGATAGCGAGGTACAGGCAAAACCGATAAACTTTTGGGATGGCGCGGTTCTATTGGTGCTCAATCCTAAAGCGTACGTGATCATCGCTTTGATGTTCTCGCAATTTATTTCAGCAGCGGATGCCAGTACCAAAGTCATTGTGGTATCTGCCATTTTCACTTTGAATAACTTTGTTGCTTTTACCCTTTGGACGATCGTTGGTGACGGTATGGCGAAAATGCTTAGCTCTGAAAAACACTCGCGTTATTTAAATTCGATATTTGGCGGTATATTGGCATTAGTTGCTGTTTGGATGCTTCTGTCCTGAGAATCAATCGTGGCAATTCAGAGCAGTGTTTGATTGGTTGACGAGAATGACAGCCAACTCCGACCATACTTAGCACCTGAAACTGTGCAACGTTATTCTTATTCTACGCGAACATCTATAACAGGTTCTGCTGTTGCGGTATTGGCCACGGCGCGAGTGCCGGCAACTCAACTGACGATTCGGATTGTTGCAGTTTGCTGAGCAAGCGGTTGTGAAACTGAAGTGCAAGCTCAGGGCAGTGTTGATTGTTCGGGCAGTGAATCATCATATAGCACTGGCAATCAGAGTTTAATGCCTGTGCAGTGCGAGTTGCCCACTGATCTATATATTTTTCGTTGCTTAAAAGGTCGGGGTGGAGCAACAGCCTGATCATCATCAGGCCATTGTATACCTGTCCCGGTACAGGCAGGTCCGGCTTTTGATGCAGTGCTGCCAATACCTCGGGATGATTGCGATCACCATGGAATACGGATCTCGTATCCATGATGACGCGCCCGAGTCGGTACTTTTCGATTGTGGGCTCAAGTAGTTCCGGATGCGTAAAGAACTGTTCATCGCGTACTTCAATGGCGCTACGAAAATTATCGGGTAGTTTTTCAAGTATAGATTCAATTCTGCCTATTTCGTTTGATCCGACGGTTGCCGGAAACTGTAGTAAAAACGGACCGAGATGATCTGCCAGTGGGCTGATGCGCTGAATAAATAGATCGAGCTCGCGAAAGTCTGGCTTTGTGGTGTGTGTGACTGATTTTGGAAATTTAAAGCAGAATTTAAAATCGCGCCCGGTTACAGCTT
>CAYPDN010000059.1:0-8400 GCA_964409445.1 uncultured Granulosicoccaceae bacterium | reverse complement strand
GTGACTGATTTTGGAAATTTAAAGCAGAATTTAAAATCGCGCCCGGTTACAGCTTTAAGCCAGCGGCTAACACTCTTTTCATCAGGTATGTGATAGAAAGTAGTATTGCCCTCTACGGTATTAAATACTGAGGCGTAGCTTGCCAGAGAGGATGGGGTAGATTTGAAATAAGTATTGTTCCAGCCTGAATATGCCCATGCGGGTAAGCCAAGATGATAGTTAGCCATGGCAGATGATGTTCAGGCAGGTAGCTTACTAATCAATAGCGCGTAACTTCGATGTCGGCGCCGGGTCTGCCACGGATGTCTGCAAAATGTACTTTATGGTTCGGACGATCTTCAAAGTAGCGTTGCAGACTTTCTGTGACAACGGGAAATGCAAGTTCGTCCCACGGGATTTCGTCTGATGAAAACAAGCCAACATCAAGCGACTCTTCTCCGGCTTTCATGTAACCATCTTTTAGTTCACCATGAAACATCAGATAGACCTGACTGATCCGTGGCAGATTGTACAATCCGAAGAGTTTAAGATTTACTGCTGTGGCATTGGCTTCTTCAAAAGCTTCACGGGCTGCACCTTCCATTGTAGATTCGTTGTTTTCCATGAAACCGGCTGGCAGTGTCCAGTAGCCGTATCTCGGCTCTATTGACCGTTTGCATAACAGGACTTTGCCTTGCCATTCGAGTATGCAGCCGCAGACATTTTTCGGATTGTGATAGTGAATGGTGTTGCAGGCATCGCAGACCTGGCGTTCGCGATTGTCACCCTCGGGAATCTTTGTGGTGGTTTGGTGACCACATTCTGGGCAATATTTCAAAGGTGCTCCTGCCTCTTTGCAATAGAATTTTCCGGCGGATTGCTGTGGTGACAATTGGACTGTTTACAGACGGGTAACACTACAGCTGGATAGTGTCATCCTTCAACAGTGCCAGTACATCATACATGCTGTCACAGACGCGGTGACCTAACTTCAACAATTCTTCTGATGGCTGCACAAGATTAGGAATCTGGATCACGTTAAGGCCGGCTGCAGTGGCAGATTTAACGCCATTGGCCGAATCTTCCAATCCAATTGATTTTGACATGTCTGCGTTTACCGATGCTCCGGCTTTTTGATAAATTTCCGGATGCGGTTTACTGATCTCAACCTGATCACCGCAGGTGATGGTTAGAAAATAATCGCGAATACCTGCATCAACGATTTTCTGCTCCCCGGCATCTGTTGTGGAAGATGTTGCCACTGCACACTTTATTTTTGCATCCTTTGCATAATCCAGTACTTCTATGACACCGGGCAGCAGATCTACTTGCTCGTTTTGCAGGAACTGATGAAACCTGTCTGTCCATTCATTGCGAAAAGCAACCGGGTCTGTCAGGTGTCCCAGTTCTTCCCTGACGCGATTGTTGTGGTGTTCCTCGTTTGTACCGACAAGGGATAGGAAAAATTCAGACTGATCACCAAGCTTGTGTGCCTCAGCGGTAGCCATGAATGCACGTTGAGAAAATACTTCGGTATTTAGCAGAAGACCATCAAGGTCGAAGAGCATCGCATCTGGTGTCATTGATTTTTCTACTTAACTGCTGTTGAGGTGTGTATTCGCCATTTCCAGGGCTATGGCAGGCGAATATTCTAGCAGTATCTGAGTTGGCTACAACGGTTGTTATTACTTTGGCAATGACTGGCTTATTTTAAGCGCAGAAAGATACCTGATCTGGGCTTGGGATCGAAGTATGTCGACTTGGGTGGCATCAGTGCTTCGGCGTCGGCGACGTCCATCAACTGCTGAATAGAAGTGGCATAGCATACGAAGATAACATCCCATCCGTCGGTGACTGCCTGTCTGATGCCTTCCATGCCACTGACACCGGCAATGTAGCCGAGCCTTGGGTCATCACGCATGTCTTTGATATTGAGTACCGGATCTAAAATCAGATCCTGAAGGATAGAAACATCCAGAGATTTGACCGGGTGTTGGGAATTAATGTGCGCGGCTTTTACGGTCAGTCGGTACCAGGAGTTGTCGAGAAGCATTCCGAACTCACCGTGCTTTGACGATTCGAATTCAGTTTGACCGTCGAGCTTTTCTACTTCGAAGTCTTTTGCGAGCGCTGTTGTTATTTGTTCTGCAGACAGATTATTGGTACCACGCACACATCGATGAAAGGGCAGCAGATTGAGCTGATTGTCCGGGAATAGTGCTATCAGCAGTTGGTTAAACGGTTCATCGCCGCTGTTGCTGCCAGTTTTAGCGCGCATGATCTCCGCATAGCGATAACCAGATGCTGCGCGGTGATGGCCGTCCGTTAGATAAGTGGCATCAATTGAGTTGAATAGCTTTTGCAGCTCCTGCAGTTTGCCAGTGTCCCGAATGCACCAGATTTTCTGCAGCTCGCCATCTTCTGTTACAAAATCCAGATCAGGTGTTTGATCTGTGATTTGACTGATGGCGCTGTCAATGTCTGGCTTTTGAGGGTAGGTCAGGCAGATAGGGCTCGAAGACGCACCGACAACTTCCTGATACTGGGCTAAAAGGTCTTCTTTAGCAGCACGGGTATTTTCGTGTTTTTTAAGCACACCGTTTTCATAATCTTCTACTGATACTTCGCAGACAAGGCCTGTTTGCAGTTGATCATCGTGCCCAAGCTGGTAGACAAACATGCACGGCATTTCTATCGGGCGAAAGGAACCGTCGTCAATTAAGGCGTGCAGCTTGTCTTTGTTACCGTTGAGGAGTTGTGTCTGTGAGGGCTTTGCGTCATCAGGGAAGTCTTCCTGCATGCGCATGGTGTTGATAAAATTTTCTGGATTTTCTTCCGCGAATTTTCTGCGCTGCTCTATTGAAACCGAGTCATAAGCGGGCGACACAACTGTGTTCGCCCGAGACTGTTTGATCAGGTAACCGTCAAACGGTTTAATGGTTGGCATAGCTCACGCTCGCAGACTCAGGGTCACGCTGGATTATTGCCTTTGAACTCAGCCATGAATTCAGTCAGCGCCTGAACACTGTGTTTTGGCATGGCGTTGTAAATACTTGCGCGGCAGCCACCAACACTTCGGTGTCCTTTAAGGTTCAGTAGTCCTGCAGAACCTGCTTCAGTTATAAATTTTTGTTCCAGATCTTCCGAGGGCAAACGGAAGACGACATTCATGTGCGAACGGGACTTAACGTCAACGGGGCAGTTAAAGTATCCGTCACTGCTGTCTATTGCGCCGTACACCATGCCGGCTTTGTCAGCTGCCAGTGTTTCCATTGCAGATAAACCGCCTTGCGCTTTCATCCATTTCAGTACTTTGCCGTACATGTAGATTGGAAATACAGGTGGCGTGTTGAACATGGAGCCTTTTGACTCCTGTATGTCATAGCGCAGGTAGCGACCCATGTTTTTGTTGGTGTTTTCAAGGATTGATTTGCGTACGAATACAACGGCCATACCGGCGGGGCCAAGGTTTTTCTGAGCGCCACCATAAACGATATCGAATTTGTCCCATGGCAGTGGGCGTGCCATATATTCGGAAGACATATCGGCAATCATTGGTACATTGACGTCGGGCCATTCTGCATAACGTATTCCGCCGATGGTTTCATTGGTGGTGATGTGCAGATAGCGGGTGTTGTCTTGTAGTTTTATTTCATCACTTGCCGGCATGCGGGTGAAGCTGTTTTCTTCGCCATCCCATGCGGTGTATACCTCGCCGTATTCTTTGGCATCGGTAATAGCACCTTTGGCCCATGTGCCGGAATTTACATAAGCGCCTTTTTGTCCATCGCTAAGCAGGTTCATGGGTACCATTGAGAATTGCAGGAGTGCGCCACCCTGTAAAAAAAGTACCGCGAAGTCGTCAGGTACCTGAAAAACTTCCATCGACATTGCCATTGCTTCATTGGCAACTTCGTCAAAGTGCTTGCCGCGGTGACTCATCTCTATAAGAGACATGCCTGCACCCTGATAGTCAACGAATTCTGCCTGTGCTTCTTCAAGCACCTCAAGTGGTAGTGTGCACGGACCGGCACTGAAGTTATGGAGACGGTTAGCCATTGATTTTGCCTTGCGTAGTTATTTAGTCATTAAGGCTGGTTGACACAGTTTTTGAACTCACCCTTTTCATAGGCTGCAATGACATTCAGCACGCCGTCGGAAACTGCGACTTGTGCCTGAGAGGTGGATGCACCGATATGATGTGTACTGCAGACGCCGGGGTGAGTTGCGATATCAGAGGTAAAACTGCTGTCACCAGCACCCGGTTCGTTATTGTACACGTCGAGACCGACTCTGATGCCTTTACTGTCAATTGCGCTCAGCACTGCTGCTTCATCCACCAGCTCACCGCGAGAGGTGTTTATCAGCATCGCGCCGTCTTTCATTTTGCTTAAAAACTCTTCATTCACCATGCCGGTGGTGTCCTCGTTAGCCGGCATATGCAGGGTCACGATATCGCAGCGGCTTAGCAGCTCATCCAGTGATGCAAGTTGCTGGATACCAGCATCTTTTATTCTTTGAGAGGCAGCATCTGAACGACCTGATTTGGAGATCGCGAATACATCCATGCCAAAGGCTGTGGCGCGTTCCGCCACGGCAAAACCGATTGAGCCCAGCCCGAGAATGCCGACCGACTGCCCGAAGAGCCCGCGTGCGACGGAGTATTTCTTTTTATTCCAGACTCCGTTATTCAGGTCTGTGACATTGTCCGGGATGTTGCGATCAAGAGAGATCATCATGCCCATCACCAGTTCTGCCACCGCGATGGAATTGGCACCAGGTACATTGCAAACCCTGATGCCAAGCTCTGCTGCGGTGCTTTTATCGATGGTATTGGTGCCGGCACCGGCGCGAATGACCAGTTTCAGATTGCTGGCGGCTTCGAGGACTGCGGCTGGTACTTTGGTGCTGCGAACGATAAGTACTTCGTGGTCAGCGATTGCACCCTGCAGTGCGTCACCTTCAAGCGATGCGTCGGCGGTTATTTGATGACCATCGGTTCGGAGTTGATCTTCGTGAGACGCCGGAAAGCTGTCGGCGATTAGAATTTTCATCTTAATAATGGCGCCTGCTGGAATTGGTGCGATTGTACTGACGCAAGATGGGGTTAAGTGGCTCACTCGCGCCGTCTGCTGTTACATCGACACATGCATTTGTGCAGACCGGATCAAATTGTGTACCGGAGTGGCGGTTTCAGGACAGGTGCGATGTGAAGTGACAGATGAGCCTGACGATTTTTCCCCGAAGCGTTATGCTTGCTGCTCAGAAAACCGCGCGAACTTCCCTTGCAAGTGCCGCAATCGCAAGGCAGTCAGCGTTCTTTTTCACGGAGCTCATGGCGGTATCAATGAGCTGTGCTTCTGGCTGGTCTGGCTGCAGGTGCCAGATCATAAATAGCTCCGCCCAGAGTTCACTGGCCGCATTCATTTTGAAATCTTCCTGGTTTATTGCGAACAGGTTTAGGTAACCGCTCCAGTGCCGTTGTTCTGAGACCTGCGCAATCAGTCTGCCGTTTTGCTGTTCCCACGAGCCCTGATAACCGTTTTCGCGGTTACCGGTAAGTTGGTATTTACGGCTGATCATATGCCCGAGTTCATGGAAAAGATCGCCGGACAACGACTCTGATTGTTTGTTCAGATAGATTGTGTCGCCGCTCAGAACTTCGATCTGTTCGCCAAAGTCGTTGTACAAAGGGCGGTCATGCCACAAATAGCACGAAGTGTAGGAGTAGCAATTTACGCCAACAATTTCATGTAGATGTAAATCGCAAAGCGCCAGCAGTTTTTTCAGTTCGGGTGTTTTTGCACTTGCCATAGCACAGGTGGATGCAGGTCTTTGTCAACTCAAGGCTAGCACATGAGAGGTTGTCAAATGGAGGGGCTGGATGCGAGATAGGTATATGGGTTACTGATGACCGGAGCAGTTTGCCGCCCGCTGTGTTCTGTCGTAAATAGTGCAGTTTAGTGTCGAGAGTTAAATATAAGTCGCGTACAATACAGTGCTCGTGCACAAGAGCTGACTGGAGATTCATTTGTGATAGTCGGAACAGTTAAAGAGGTTTTCAACGGCGAAGCACGCGTTGCCATGACGCCTGCATCTGCCCGTGAATTGCAAAAGCTGGGGCATACCTGCCAGATTGAAACAGGCGCAGGTGATGCAGCCGGTTACACAGATGCAGCTTACAAAGAAGCCGGTGTGACCGTTGTGGAGAATGCAGCGGCTTTGTACAGTTCGTCTGACATCATCACCAAAGTGCGGCCACCTACAGATAGCGAGGTCGCGCAACTCAAATCAGGCAAGACACTAATCTCATTTTTCTATCCGGCCCAGGAAGAAGCAATGCTGGGTAAGGCGGTGGCCAGTGGTGCAAGCGTTATCGCAATGGATATGGTGCCGAGAATTAGCCGTGCGCAAAAAATGGATGCGCTGTCTTCTATGGCGAACATCGCGGGTTATCGTGCAGTCATCGAAGCCGGAAACAACTTTGGCAGATTCTTTACCGGTCAGGTTACTGCGGCGGGTAAAGTACAGCCTGCAAAGGTACTGGTTATTGGCGCAGGTGTAGCGGGGCTTGCAGCAATTGGTGCGGCACAATCGCTAGGTGCGATAGTCAAGGCGTTTGACGTGCGGCCCGAAGTGGCAGAACAAATTGAATCCATGGGTGCCGAGTTCCTGTTTCTTGAATTCGATGATCAAAGCGATGGCGCGGAAAGCGGTGGCTATGCAGCACCTTCCAGTCCGGAGTTTCGTGAAAAGCAGCTGGCATTGTTTCGCGAGCAGGCACCTGAAATAGATATTGTCATTACTACCGCGCTAATACCGGGCCGTGATGCACCAAAGCTGTGGCTTGACGACATGGTTAAAGCGATGAAACGCGGATCAGTGGTAATTGATCTTGCAGCTGAGCGGGGTGGCAACTGTGATGCAACAGTGCCGGATCAAAAAATCGTCACAGACAATGGTGTTACCGTTGTTGGCTACAGCGATTTCCCAAGCCGTATGGCAACCCAGTCTTCTGATTTATACGCCACTAACATTCGACATATGCTGGCAGACCTTACGCCTGAAAAAGATGGCGTCATTGTCCATGACATGGAAGACGATGTGATTCGCGGCGCTACTGTAGCTCACGGTGGAGAGAAAACCTTCCCGCCGCCGGCACCAAAAATTCAGGCTATTGCCAAACAGCAGCCGGCGACAGTAGTAAAAACAGCAGAAGAAATAGCCGCCGAAGAAGCAGCGTTGCTTAAAAAGTCTGGTCGACAGCAAATTCTGTTGTTGGCAGTCGGTGCAGTATTGATGTTCTTCATCGGCAAGTATGCCCCAGCGAGTTTTATGCAGCACTTTATCGTCTTTGTGCTCTCGGTGTTCATCGGCTTTCAGGTTATCTGGAATGTATCTCATTCATTGCATACACCGTTAATGGCGGTAACCAATGCAATATCGGGAATTATTATTGTCGGCGCATTGCTGCAGCTTGATGCCCCCGGTTTTATAGTCACGGCACTGGCTGCTATCTCAGTGTTAATTGCAACAATAAACATAGTCGGCGGGTTTATGGTAACTCGTCGCATGTTGCAGATGTTTCAGCGATCTTAAGGGGAACATCATGTTAACTAACGAACTTCAAACTGCCGCCTATATAGCGGCCGCTGTTTTATTCATATTATCTCTGGGTGGTCTTTCCGATCAGGAGCGTGCCAAACGTGCCGTGTGGTTTGGCATCATCGGGATGTTCATAGCAGTTTTTGCCACCATCTTCGGGCCTAATGTCAGCATTGGTCCGGTACTTATAGTGATGCTGGTTGTCGGGGCCGTGATTGGTGCAATCGTCGCGAAGCGTGTTGAGATGACCGGCATGCCACAACTGGTCGCGGCACTGCATTCATTTGTTGGTCTTGCCGCGGTATTCATTGGTATTAATTCAGATATCAATCCGCCCTTGCTTGCCACCAACGCTGAAAAAGTTATTCATGAAGCGGAAGTGTTTCTTGGTGTATTCATTGGTGCCATTACCTTTACCGGTTCCATCGTCGCCTACGGCAAGCTATCCGGAAAGCTCGATGGTAAAGCGTTAATTTTACCCGGCAGACATATCCTTAACGTTGTGTTATTGCTGCTATCAGTGGCACTCATGCTGATGTATATGAATCACATGGGTAGCTGGACTCTGTATCTGATGACCATTCTGGCGTTTGTACTTGGTGCTCATCTGGTGCTGGCTATTGGTGGTGCCGATATGCCTGTTGTAGTGTCCATGCTTAACTCGTACTCGGGCTGGGCGGCCGCTGCAACCGGGTTCCTGTTAGGCAACGATCTGCTGATTGTAACCGGTGCATTGGTTGGTTCCTCAGGTGCGATCCTCTCCTACATCATGTGCAAGGCGATGAACCGTAAGTTTCTGTCAGTAATTCTTGGCGG
>CAYPDN010000058.1:0-14079 GCA_964409445.1 uncultured Granulosicoccaceae bacterium | reverse complement strand
CATCCGGAGATATCCGTCAGGAATTCAAGATTCGAATGATGGGGATCATGTTGCCGCATCTGCTGAAACTGAAAAAAAGGAAACGCCAATACATAATTTGTGGTGACTGGAATATTGCACATACCAATGCAGATATTCGCAACTGGCGCGGCAATCAAAAAAATTCTGGTTTTTTACCCGAAGAAAGAGAATGGCTGACAGAGTTGTTCGATAAGTATGGCTACGTCGATGCCTTTCGAACACAACCACAGAAAGAACATGAATATACCTGGTGGTCTAATCGCGGTCAGGCCTGGGCCAATAATACCGGGTGGAGAATTGACTACCAGATTACAACACCAGGACTGCGTAAAGCTGTGAAAAAAACTTCAGTCTATCGGGATAACCGCTTTTCCGATCATGCGCCGTTATCTATCAACTATGATTTCGATCTCAAAGTTTAAGTCATGCTATTGGTAGTTGTCGGTGACCAGTTTTAATGGTGACTCTGAAGTGCTCGAGTTGTCACCGGAGGTAGAATTTGAGTTTGCATTGCTGCTGTTTTCATTTCCCGGGTGTCGGAATGCGGCGGTGAATTCGCTGTCTATGCCATTCCTCGGCCACCATGCTTTTGCAGACAGAGCTTGATTCATTGCATCGGAAAGTTCGTTCATAAACTCTTCGCGTTTGTTGTCACCTTTTATGCGTTCGCTAAGCCACGGCTCTTGTACAATCTCACCGTAAGTTTGATCACGCATTCTCCAGTGAATAACGTACATCGGTTTCATGTCGCTCCAGACTTTTAAACCGAGCAGAATGCTGGCTATCAACGGTAAATAAACCAGATAAAAACTACTGGATTTACTATCTAGTAAATCGATTGTGACGATGATTAAAAATGCCAATAGACCGATAAACAGCAATGCTTTACATAATCGTCGATTAAATATAGTGGTAGTGTAGAACTGCTTGTGCAGGCTTATCATGTGCTCAAACATATAGGACTTCAGCATGAGATCAAACGGATCTATATAGGCGAGTCGTGTGTCTGTAACCAGCACCATTCCCTTGCGAAAAATTTGTTTTTCACCTGGGAATAATTTGATGTCCTGTGGTTTTGGTGAAAGCCAGTTGCTAAATCTTTCTCTACGGCTCTTTTTATCAGATGGTGTTGTTTGTTGATTGCTCGCGTCAGCAGAGCTGTTGTCCTCTCTGTTTTTGCCAGAGAGTTTATTTAACAATAACAGTGAGGGCAGGTTGATCTGCATTATTTTTTCTTGATTGTCGACTGTTAATTAATCGGGCATCCGCTGCAAGCCGTTCGTCTGCACGTCTATGGATTGCGGCGATAAATTTAAGTTTACCTGTTAAGTGTCTGCTAAATCCATTGCACCAACTACATCAAACGGGATCGGTTTCGGCCAGGTGGTCACCTTCACCGTACCAGATAACTCATATTCGAGCAGGTTGACAGATTTCCCTTTTACTAACGTTTTTAGCGTGCTGGCCAGTTTATCGAGGCTGGCTGTCACATCCAGTGACAGCCGTGCTTCACTGTTTGCACCGATAGTGACTGATTGATTACTTTTGCCATTGGCAATATTGGTGTTGTTGAATCGAGCAACGAAATCGACGGATTCAACGGGCATGTCAAACGCGTTCGGGTTGATAACCTTGAGTTCAAAGCGCAGCCTCTGCTCACTAATGCTGATATTTAGCGGTGTGACACTTACCAGCTCGATAATCGGTTTAACCGGCTTGGTGACGACAGAGGCGCAGGCTGAGAGGCTCAGAAAGATGATCAGGATACAGAACCGGCCGAGCCGTGTGGTATGCACTTGATTACCTCCGGTGTGGTGATTAGTATCGCTGGCTTGAAGCGACGGTTGTCATGTCTACAAGGCAGCGAAGTGTATCACGAACCTGGCTCTACTTACTGTGCCAGCGTGTGTCTTATCTGTTGCTGAGTGCGCCCGGGGGGCGTAATCGAGTGATACGTGTCGTGGTGACCGTCATCTGATAGCGGCGCATGTTTTGAGGGGAGTTTGTATTCGCGCCCGGTGTTGGTAATTCTGGCAGGCAACCCGTCGCTGATAGCAGTATCAGGGTTGCCTGTCTGTTCCGGATAGTTACTGCAGAATTTTCTGCAATTCGACCAGCTCCGCTGCAGCCTGTTCGAGAATCAGCTGAGGATTCTGCAGATCGATGCCAGCCTGTTGCAGTTTTCTTGGCAGGAGCAGGTTTACAACGCTTGGCACTGAGGTGTTTTCACCTTCCGGCAGTTCGCTTTCAATAGTTAGCAGTGCGGCCGTGACAAGGTCAGCATAGGTGATGTCGCCGGTATGGTTGCGATAAAAGTCACGTGCGGACTCGGCAGCTTCGATGAAGTTTTCGTTAAAACCCCAGGCGCCGAGTAGCCAGCTACCTACTGCTACTCGAAGGTTGCGTGAAGTCTCCACCAGCGAATCCGCATCGGTGAATACTTCAGGGTTTTTGTTGGCATGATCTATCACCAATAGTTCGCCAATGTCCGCCATCCGGCCAATCAGATGAGCACGTTCATCGGTCAGGTGAGGAACTGACTTGGCAAATACTTTACAGATTGCCGCTGTCAATGCCGCACGGCGCTGATAGTTCGCCATGTGCTGTTCAATGGCAGGATTTGCTGCCTGCCACTGTTGATCGGCAGGAATTTTTACCGCCAGCTGCTTAACACTTTCAACACCAAGCCTGGTGATAGCACCACGCATTGTCTGAGTTGTTTCACCGGTTGTGAGCTTATTCGCTTCGTGCATTGTGTGGGCAGTCAGAGCAGGGTCTGCTGCCAGTGCCAGTGATAGCTCGGGTATCCCCATTGAACTTTGATTGACAATGGCTGCGATCTTTTTGCCGACTTCGCCCTGACAGCTCAGATTGACTGCACGCTGATCAAATGCTTCGATGATAGTGTCAAAGACTACGTTATCGTTTTCATAGACTCGTACGTCGTGTGCTTTGGTAGCATTCTTTTGTTGCTCGGCGAGCAGAATGTCGAAAAGCTCGTGTCCGAATCGCACCAGAGTCGCTGTTGTTTTTGAAGCGATTGAGTGGTGCTGAGTAAATTCTTTTAAGACCGGTTGGTTGGCGCGGCTGGTGTTTGCGTCTACTACATCAAGGTCTTCTTTGTCCTTGGCATTGCGAACTTCCACCTGGCCTTCGTAAATGTAGGTGAACCAGCGATGTTCCTTGTTCGCAGCAAGGGCTGTCGAGCGGTTAACGCTGACCATCGTTGCAGACTTGCAGATCGTTAGTCTGTTAGCTTCATTCAGTTCCGAAATTGGAGTCAGGCGACTAGCGAGAGAAAGAAGCTCGCTTAAGTCATTGCCTTCGTAATCGGCTGCGGCTGATGATTTAGAGTCGAAATTGAACACGGTCTACGCCCATTGTTTTTATTGATGCTTTGGGACTCCATCGGCGGCTGATTATGAAGGTTTAGCGTTTTATTGTGCATTGGGCGAATTTGGCACAGTCGGTAACAGAACTGGTTGAAAACGCTCATCTATGACCATGGGTCACGTCCATGTAGCGGCAGTACGTGCTAACGGTACAATTGTGAGATGTGCTGTAGTGCCCACGCAGGTGCACCAGGCAAATATTCCGGTCAAATATCCCGGGCAGGATTGTCGATGCGGCGTAACGGCTTGGGAATACTAAAAGTTATTGTCTCGATCGCTCCCTCGACCTCATTTACATGAGATGCACCGCATGCTTTTAGGTGGTCTATCACCGGCTGCACCAGTTCCTCCGGTGCAGAGGCACCTGCCGTGACGCCAATCTTTGTCCGATTTTCGAGCCATTCTGCTTTGATGGCTGATGCATCACTAATCAGATAAGACGGTATACCGGCACGCTCCCCAAGCTCGCGTAAGCGGTTAGAGTTGGAACTGTTTTCTGCACCAACAACCAATAAAATATCCGCATCTTCGCAAAGAACTTTGACGGCATCTTGTCGATTCTGGGTGGCGTAACAGATATCGTCTCTGCGTGGTGCTGAAATTGTGGGAAATCGCTCTTTGAGCTTTTCTATGATGTCGTGAGTATCATCAACCGAAAGTGTGGTTTGTGATACGAACGCAAGCTGCGTCGGATCGGCTACTTCCAGGTTTTTAACATCCTCCGGGGTTTCAATAAGCAGGATACGCCCACCCCACTGAGTGTCGTATCGGCCCATTGTACCTTCAACTTCCGGATGGCCGGCATGGCCAATCAGAATAACTTCTCGCCCTTCCTTAGCGTATTTGACAACTTCTATGTGTACTTTTGTTACCAACGGACAAGTGGCGTCAAAGACTTGTAGCTGACGAGATTCGGCTTCGTTTTCTACCGCGCGTGAGACTCCATGTGCTGAAAAAATCACGGTGCTGTCGTCCGGCACTTCGTGTAACTCATCGACAAAGATTGCACCTCTGTCGCGTAAGCCGTCTACTACGTATTTGTTGTGAACCACTTCATGACGTACATAGATTGGTGCACCAAATAGCTCGAGGGCGCGCTCGACTATTTCAATCGCACGATCAACACCTGCGCAAAACCCTCTCGGGTTGGCCATCAAAATTTCCATAACAATAATACCTGGTGTTGTACGTGTTAGTTTTTAGTGGCGGTTGAATTTTTTTTAGGCTCATCTTCGATAAAAAACGAACTCAACAAGATGAGGGCAGTACCAGTAAAAATAGCTGCATCTGCAATATTAAAAGCAGGCCAGTAGTAGGTGTTGCCATTCCAGTTGGCGAACCATTGAATAAAGTCTATTACGTAGCCCAGTCTGATGCGGTCGATAACATTGCCAATAGCACCACCGAGGACCAGCGCTAATCCGACGCCTAACCATTTTTCATGAGCTTTCAAGCGACATAGCCAAACGACCAGAACGATGCTGATTATCACCGCTACGACAGTAAAGAACCATCGTTGCCAGCCGCCTGCATTACTCAGAAAGCTGAAGGCGGCGCCATAGTTGTACATCAGCGTGAAATTGAAGAATGGCATCACCGGATTTTGCTCATGCATGCTCAGCTGGGTGTTGGCCGTGATCTTGGTAATTTGATCAAGCACTATTGCAACTGCTGCGATGCCAAAATATATCTTCTTCATGCCGTTACTTTTGCCATAGTTCTTGCCGTTACCTGGGCCGCTAATTTTGGGCCGCTAATCTTGTGAGTAATTGCAGTTACGTAAATCGGCGTGGTTCGCCATTACCATCAACGTTCTGTACACAGCGGGCGCACAGTTCCGGGTGACTGGCATCGGTTCCGACATCTGCTCTGTGGTGCCAGCAGCGTCCGCACTTGGGAGCTTTTGATGCTGAGGCCGCAATCCAGAGTTCACCGTTTTCAAGCTCTGCCTTTTCAGCCTCTGGTGTTTTATTTGATACACCTTGAACAGTCGCCTCTGAGGTAATAAGCAGAAATCGCAGTTCGTCATCAAGTCTGCGCAGCAGAGCCTCAGTGTTCTCGTCACAGTAAAGTGCTACCTCTGCGTCGAGTGAGCCGCCGATCAAACTGTCAACCCGCAGCTTTTCCAGCGCTCGCGCCACGGCAGTTCGCACGGCAACAATTTGATCCCATTCTTCTATATTGTATAACGCGTCGCTGCCAAGTGGCTGCAGCAGATCATAATAGGTTTCGGTAAAGACGGTCTCACTGTGTTCACCCGGCAGGTGCTGCCAGATTTCCTCTGCAGTAAAAGATAATACCGGTGCTATCCAGCGAGTCATCGCCTCTGCAATATGATACATCGCAGACTGTGCAGAGCGACGTGCATGGCTGTCAGCTTTGGTGGTGTACTGTCTGTCTTTTACGATGTCGAGATAAAAACCACCCAATTCTGTAGTACAAAAGTTATGCAGCCGTTGATAGACCGTATGAAATTGATAGTCTTCAAAGGCTGTGTGAATATCGTTTTGTAGTGCCAGTGTCCGGTCTATTGCCCACTGATCGAGTGCCAGCATGTCTTTTATGTCAATCAAATCGGTTGCCGGATCAAAACCGTTGGTGTTGGCCAGTAAAAATCTGATGGTGTTTCTGATACGTCTATAGGAGTCGGACATCCGGTTAAGGATTTCATCCGATACGCTCATCTCACCTCGATAGTCTGCAGAACATACCCACAGGCGAATGATGTCAGCGCCGAGTGTTTTCATGACTTTTTGCGGTGCAATGACGTTGCCGACTGACTTCGACATCTTGCGACCTTTCGCATCAACCGTGAAGCCATGCGTCAGCACTTGTTTATACGGTGCGATGCCGTTGATAGAAGTGCTTGTCAACAGCGAGGAGTGGAACCAGCCTCTGTGTTGGTCTGATCCTTCGAGATACATATCTGCCGGATACGGCTGATCCCGCTTTTGCAGAACGTGCGAGTAAGTTGTACCTGAATCAAACCAGACGTCCAGAACATCGGTCGATTTTTCATACTGATCCGCATTCTCTTTTATGAAGTCTTCAATGCCCAGATCAAACCACGCTTGTATACCGCCTTTTTCAATATGTTGGGCCGCCTGTTCCAGTAAAGCTAATGTGTCCGGGTGCAGTTCACCGGTTTCTTTATGGATAAACAACGTGATCGGCACGCCCCAATAGCGTTGACGGGAGATACACCAGTCAGGACGATTTTCGATCATTTTGTCGATTCGCGCTTCACCCCACTCCGGTACCCAGCGCACTGTTTTGATAGCTGCCAGTGCATCGCGTCGGAGGTTTTCTTTTTCCATGCTGACAAACCATTGCGGTGTAGCGCGGAATATGATCGGTGTTCCGGTGCGCCAGCAGTGTGGATAGCTGTGCTCAAAAGACTCGCTTAGGACTAACTTGTTTGCGTTGTTCAGTTCCTCAAGAATGTGCGCTTCTACTTTGTAGACATGCTCACCGGCAAATTTTTCGACATAAGATTCATAGGTACCGGTGGCGCTGACATTGTTCAGTATTCCGAGGTCATACTTTTTGCCGGTGATGAAATCATCTACGCCATGATCTGGTGCTGTATGTACTGCGCCGGTACCCGCCTCAGTAGTGACATAATCACCCAGTACTAATAAAGAAGTACGATCGTAGAACGGATGTTGCAGTTGCATTTTCTCAAGCGCATCACCAGTGAATACAGAAACGGTTTTATAAGTTTCGCAACTGTAGCGTTTCATGCAGTCGTCAACCAGCTCGGTTGCCAGCACAATGCATTCAGCACCATTACCTAAATCACACTCGACCACCGAATATTCAAGTTCCGGGCTAAGGGCCACTGCAAGATTACCCGGGATAGTCCACGGTGTGGTCGTCCAGATCACAACCGATAGTGGAAGCTCGCTGCGGTCACTGTTACAGGCCTTGTGCAATGCGTCGTTATCGACTGCACTAAATCTGACATCTATCGATGTGGATTTTTTATCTTTGTATTCAACTTCCGCCTCAGCCAGTGCCGAGCGTGCGCCCACGCTCCAGTAAACCGGCTTTGTGCCTTTATACACATGGCCGTTCTCGATCATCTGGCCGAGCGATCTTACAATTCCCGCTTCGTTTTCATAAGCCATAGTGAGATAAGGTTTGTCCCACTCGCCAAAGATACCCAGGCGTTTGAAATCCTCCCGCTGGCCATCGATTTGTTGCGTTGCATACTCACGGCAACGTGCTCTGAAAGTTGCTTCGTCGACATCCTCACCCGGCTTGCCGATTTCAGACTCAACTTTGTTCTCGATAGGCAGACCGTGGCAGTCCCAACCAGGTATGTAAGGTGAATCACAACCGTCGAGCTGCTTGCTTTTGATGATCATGTCTTTGATCACCTTATTTACAGCGTGGCCAATGTGGATATCGCCGTTCGCGTAGGGAGGGCCATCGTGAAGTACAAACTGCTTGTTGCGATTGGCTGAGGCCTGTCGAATTTTTTTGTAAATATCCAGCTCTTCCCAGCGAGCAAGCATTTCCGGCTCTTTTTTGGCCAGGTTGCCGCGCATCGGGAAATCAGTCTTTGGCAGGTTTAACGTGTGTTTGTAGTTACTCACCGGAGTCTCTGTCAGTGCTGTTGTTTAGCGTGTAGCTTGATTTGTGGGTTTGTGGTCAAAGCTTACGTCGCTTTGGAGAACCATTGTCGGGCGTTTTGTTCATCGGTTGCAATAGCAGCTTTTAATTCATCAAGGCCTGCGAACTTTTGTTCATCCCTGAGTTTATGCAGAAACCGAACTCGCAACCGCTGGTTGTAGAGATCCGCTTGAAAATCGAGCATATGCACTTCAAGGCTCAGCCGAACTCCTTTGACCGTGGGTTTGACACCGACGTTCGCAATGCCGTGCAGCGTCTGGTTTCCGTAGCCTGTCACATCTACTGCAAAAACCCCTCGCAGAGGAGGATTATGATTTTTAAGCTGAATATTCGCCGTTGGAAATCCTATCGTGCGGCCCAGCTGTGCGCCATATTCAACCCGACCTTCAATAGAATAGTCCGTGCCCAACAATTCTGCAGCATTGTGCAGATTGCCGTCTGCCAACAGCTTGCGGATCCTGGTGCTTGAAACACGTTCGTTTGCAAAAGTCAGGGTATCTGCCTGTTGCAGCTCGAAACCGAATTGCTGACTTGCAGTTTCCAGAGTCTCGAAAGTGCCTTGTCTGTCTTTGCCAAAGTGAAAGTCATCACCAATCAACAGATATTTGGTATCTAGTCCGTCGATCAGAACCTGCCTGATAAACTGATCTGCAGTAGAGTTTGCTAACTTTTGGTTGAAGCGCAGCAGCAATACCTGATCAAGTGGGTGAGTGGCGAGTCGGGTGATCTTTTCCCGGACACTCGTCAATCGGTGAGGGCGCTTTTCCTCTTCCACAAAAAATTCAACCGGCAAAGGTTCGAAGCTCACCACACAGGCCCGCAACGATGCTCTGCCTGCGTGATCACACACCTTTTTGATCAGGTGCTGATGGCCGAGATGCACACCATCAAAGTTGCCGATTGTTACTGCACAGCCGCGATGGTTTTCGCGCAAATTGTGCAGATCGCGTATGAGTTCCACTAATATAAGTTCACTGGTTTGAATTTCACTTGCGGGCTAGGTTCTGCCTGAGAGGTTGCTAAGACTAATTGATCTGATTTTGTGGCATCAAACGCTGTAGTTGCGAGGCCTGAAGCCTGCGGCGAACAGGGTGACGGTGTAGGTCACTATTGCAGCTGCGATTATAACGGTTAAGTGCGTTCCACGTTCAATTGCCTGCATTGTCAGCCAGCTGTCTGTGGCTGGTGTCATCAGCCAAATCACCAATGCCATTGTCAATGTTGCCAACAGAGCTCTTTTTAATGTCAAGAGGTCTGCGGATTGCAGCCGGAAGATGGCATCTTTTTTTAAGCGCCGGTAGAGCATGAGTGCATTTTGGTTGGCTGAGACCGCAGTTGCGAGCGCCAGTCCGGTATGTGCTGCAGGTATTGACGCGAGCATCATCGTGCCGACAAAGAGTATGTTGTAACCCATGTTGCTGATCATAGCGATGATCCCGATTCTTACTGGTGTGCGTGTGTTCTGGCGGGCGAAAAAACCGGGTGCGAATATTTTCACCAACACCATACCTGGCAGTGCGAGCGCGTAGGCGCGCAGTGCCCAGGCAGACATACGGGTATCGTGTGAATCGAACTCTCCGTAACCAAACAGCGTCGAAATCAATGGTGCGGCCAGCAGTAATAGCCCAACGGATGCTGGTACTGCTAAAAGCACTGCCATGCGAAAACCCCAGCTCATGGTATTGTCGAAGTCGCCCTGTTTTTTGTTGGCGTGCGCCGATGATAAGCGTGGCAAAATCACGGTCGCGATAGCAATGCCGAAAACCCCGAGCGGGAATTCGACCAATCGGTCTGCAAAGTAAAGCCAGCTGAGACTGCCAGCTATTAGAAAGGAAGCGATTATCGTATCCAGCAGTAAGTTAATTTGGCTGACCGACGAGCCGAGGATGGCGGGCAACATCAGCTTGAGAATTTTCTGCACACCAGAGTCGGACCATCCCCAGCGCGGCATTTTAAGCAAGCCAAGCTTTATCATCGACGGCAATTGAAACAGCAATTGTGACAGCCCTGCAGCAAAAACCCCCCAGGCTAATGCTGTTACTGGTACCGCAAAAAATTGCGCACCCCAAAGCGCTGCTGTGATCAGGCAAACATTCAAAAGCACCGGTGTAAATGCAGGCACCGCAAATTTCTGGAAGGTGTTCAGGACGCTGCCGCAATAGGCAACCATGGAAATAAAAAAGAGATAGGGAAAAGTTATTCGCAACAATGCAGTTGCGGTAACAGCGCGTTCACTGCCGTTTTCAAAACCCGGTGCAAACAGGGCAATTAAGGCGGGGGCCGCGACACTGCCGACAATACTAAGCAGCAATACAATCCAGCCGAGGGTGCCACTTACCTCTGCTGCCAGTGCTTTTAAAGCTTCCGGGGATCGGGTCTCTTTATACTCTGAGAATACGGGTACAAAAGACTGTGCAAAAGCACCTTCTGCAAAAAGGCGGCGCAGGAAATTTGGAATTTTGAACGCGACAAGAAATGCGTCGGTCATTGATCCGGCACCAAAGGTAATGGCAAATACCTGATCGCGGACAAAGCCCAGAATCCGTGACAGCAAAGTCATGGCGCTGACAATACTGCCTGAGCGAAGCAGGCCGAACTTTGCCTTCTTCAAAGCGGCGCGCTCGAAACGCCTGAGGCGAAATACGCAGCTTGCCGGGCATCAATGGGCTTAATAGCTCCAAAGTCACGCGCTAAAGCCTGCAAATAGGCCCTGTTCTGGTTCTGATTGCTGCCGGATTGGTTGACAACGGATAAACCACGGACGATACTGTTCGGCTGGATTTTCAATTTTTTTAGGAGACTGACTTGGCGAACTCCCCCCAAGCAAAAAAACGTGCTCGTCAGGCGGAAACAAGACGTACCCGCAACGCTGGCATGCGTTCCATGATGCGTACTCAGGTCAAGCGTGTAGTTGCAGCGATTGACTCTGGTGATAAAACTGCCGCTTCTGCTGCCTATACCGCGGCAATTCCGGTGCTGGATTCGATGGCGCGAAAAGGCCTGGTGCACAAGAACAAGGCAGCGCGTTACAAAAGCCGTTTGAACGCGCAAATTCGGGCACTTTAAGCAGCCTCGAAAACAGCAACATAGCCGGTAAAGTAAAGCAGGCTTCCGGAGCCTGCTAATGCCAAATCTATCTATGGTGGCTGGCATCGATAGTCACCATGTTGTCCCGGTTCACCAGTTCCGGTTCATTGACATACCCCAGTCGCTCATTGATGCGGTCGCTGCGGCACCCTGCCAGTAGTGCAGCTTCTGACGCGTTGTAATTCACCAGCCCGCGCGCTACCTCTTTGCCGTCCGCAGAGCAGATAGAGACCAGCTCACCGCGGCGAAACTCACCTTCAATGTCGGTCACACCGATTGGCAGCAAACTGCAGTCACCTTCTTTTAGTTTTGCGAATGCACCACTGTCGACAAGCACGGTACCGCGTGCCTTGAGTTGATTGGCAAGCCACATTTTGTGCGCGACCAGTTTTTTGTGTGTTGCCTGCAGGCGGGTGCCGATGGACTCGCCTCGATGCAGGCGCAACAGCACATCAGCTTCGCGTCCGGAGGCAATCACGGTATGGGTTCCCGATCTTGCAGCTCGTTCTGCTGCAAGTATTTTTGTCTGCATGCCACCTATAGCAAGTTTATTTGCACTTGGTCCCGCCACTTTTAACAGCGCAGGGTCACCTGCCGTGGCACTGGTTATTAGTTTTGCATCGCTGTCTTTGCTCGGGTCTTTATCAAACAATCCCGGTTGATCTGTCAGTATGATTAATTGATCAGCTGAAATCAGATTAGCCACAAGTGCGGCCAGATTGTCGTTGTCACCGACACGGATTTCATCAGTAGTGACAGTGTCATTTTCGTTAATGACCGGCAGCACACCAAGGCTTAGCAAAGTGCCGAGTGTGCTTTTGGCATTCAGGTATCTTTTGCGGTTACTGAGATCATCGTGCGTTAATAGAATTTGCGCTGTGTGTCTGCCGTGAGCACTCAATTCTGATTCATACGCTTTGACCAGGCCCATTTGTCCAACAGCAGCGGCCGCCTGCAGTTCTGGTAGTGCTGTTGGTCGCGTGTTCCACTGCAGTCTGTGCATGCCTTCGGCAATAGAGCCGGATGACACCAGTACCAGCTCGACATCATCATCCATTAAGGCGGCGATTTGCCGTGACCATTGATGGATGTGATCCAGATGCAATCCGGTACTGTCAGCGGTGATTAGCGCACTGCCAACCTTTATTACCCAACGCTTTTTTTGTACTGATCTGGTTTGCATGGAAATGAAAGTCTACTGATGCTTATCTGTTTCCAGCGGATCTTCCACATGGTCTGCAGATTCTCCAGTGTCCGAGGCCAAGGCATCGTCCGAGTGTAAGGCAGGCTCTGGATAGGTTACTGCGCGGTTTGTGAGCCCATGTTCTTCTTCGGCTTGCAGTTCATCCTGTTTCTCTTCGATGTATTGCATGATATCGGCGCACAGTTTATCGGTGCCGCGACCGTCGACTGCAGAAACACTGTACCAGGGCCCCTCCCAGTTAAGTGTTTTAAGCGTGCTTGCGGTCTTTTCCTGCCACTCATCTTCGGGCATCAAATCTAACTTGTTGAATACCAGCCAGCGTGGTTTATCGAGGAGTTCCTGATCAAACTTTTCGAGTTCATGGATCAGTGCCAGTGCAGCTTCAGCCGGGTCATGTTCATCAAAAGGTGCCAGATCAATTACGTGCAGCAGTAAGCCTGTGCGGGTCAGATGACGTAGAAAACGAATGCCGAGTCCCTGTCCTTCGGCAGCGCCTTCAATTAAACCCGGAATATCTGCCATCACAAAACTTCTGTGAGACTCAATACTGACTACGCCCAGGTTCGGATGCAAAGTGGTAAACGGATAATCTGCCACACGAGGTTTGGCAGCTGACACCTTGCGAATAAGAGATGACTTACCTGCATTCGGATAACCCAGCAGCCCGACATCAGCTAACAACTTGAGTTCCAGCATGAGGTCACGTCTTTCACCAGGTGTACCGTTGGTGGTCTTACGGGGTGCTCGGTTGGTTGCACTTTTAAATCGAGAGTTGCCGAGTCCGTGTTCACCACCTCTGGCGACTAACAACTTTTGACCATCCTCGAGAATATCCCCGATCAGTTCATCCGTGTTGTGGTCTGTTGCGACTGTGCCGATGGGTACGCGTATTTCTTTTTCTTTGCCAGCGCGACCAGTACAGTTTGCGCCGCCACCGTTGCGACCACGCTCTGCTTCATAGGTGCGTGTGTGTCGAAAGTCGACCAGCGTGTTGATGTTCGTGTCTCCAACCAGGTAGACACTGCCACCATTGCCGCCATCGCCACCGTCTGGCCCGCCACGCGGCACATATTTTTCGCGCCGAAAACTCAGACAGCCGTTACCGCCGTCACCGGCGATCACTTTGATTTTGGACTCGTCGACGAATTTCATGAGGTATTTTGTAAACTGGCCTTTATGGTTACCTGAATAGTACAGGCCCAATAAAAAACCCCGCAGCGCGGGGTTTTGTCAGAGCAAATCGTGTGGCGATTTACGAGCCTGCGACGACACTGACAAATTTGCGGTTTTTCGGACCGCCGGTGTGAAATTTCACCACACCGTCTGATTTTGCAAAGAGCGTGTGGTCTTTACCAACACCGACGTTTGAGCCTGCGTGCACTTTAGTGCCTCGTTGACGGATCAAGATGTTGCCGGCGAGTACTGCTTCGCCGCCGTACTTTTTGACGCCGAGGCGATTGGATTCAGAATCCCGACCGTTGCGCGTACTGCCGCCTGCTTTTTTATGTGCCATGTGTATTAGTCCCGGGCGAAATATCGCCTGCGTGAAAACTTTTGCTAGCGTCTCGAAGACGATAGAACGATAATTTGGATGTCGCCAGTGTTTTTTTAATGCTGGGACAGTTGCTTCAATCGCTGAAGACTTCCGCAATTATGCCGGATGAATTTCTTCAAACCGCAGAAAAGCCTTTAATAATAGTCCGCCCTACACAATGAGTCAATTAGAAGCACCTGTCA
>CAYPDN010000057.1:0-14422 GCA_964409445.1 uncultured Granulosicoccaceae bacterium | reverse complement strand
TCTTCAGCCGTCGAAGTTGTGCAGGAAAGCACTGAAGCGCCAGTCCCAACAGCAGCCAAACAACCTGCAATCACCGAGGCGACAACTGCAGTAGCCAACATTGAAACCCAACCGATAGCCACCGCACCTGTCAAACCAGACCTGGTTGATGAACAGTGGATTACCCGCTTGAATCCGGAACAATTTATTGTTCAATACGGATCCTCTGTAGATCTTGAGCTGATCGAAGAGTTTATTCCAGTAATAAACAATGCTGAAAAGATAGCCATTTATCCATTCAAGAAGACGCCCTCGGGTCGTTTGGTGTACGGAATTGCCACCGGTGTGTATACAGACCTTGATACTGCGTTGGCATCACTTGACGATTTACCTGCTGAAGCTCGCGCTTATGAACCCTGGGTAAGGCCGGTGAACGAACTTATAAAGCAAATTAACTTCGTAACGCAGGACGCAAGAGGCTTATAACTTTTGTCGTTTTAACTACTACCCGTAGCTATGCGGTAGCAGGGAAATAAATGGAGTGACAGGATACGCTCTTTGGAAGTCAACAGAAAACAAGGAACTGTCACGTATGCCTTCAACACCGCGACATATCCGTCGTAGTTATCGTCGATTTAAATACGAAAACCAATACGACTCACCACTACTCATTTTGTTTTGCGACACGTGTATTGCGCTTGCCAGGCTGCTCGTAATCGGTGCGTTGTTTCTGACCATATGGCTTTTTGCCACTGGCTCGTGGAATTTAACCGGTTGAGTGATTAGATTCCTGCAATAAATTCTTTGGCTAGGAAATCGCCAACCCATACTGGCGTGAAGCTTCTGCCAATAACTCCCAAAGAGAAACTGCAAAGCCACGTGGTACAAGCAATTCGTAGCCCTGCTCTGTACGCCATAACGTGACACCAACATGATGAAAAGCAGTAGATGCCACCGCACCAACGGGGAAGGACCGGTCACGCAGATCAAGCGGCAGATAGCTGTTTAATACAACACGCGCCTTAGAGCCAGTGATCCTGATGTGCGTACGTGAATGAGAGATATCCAGGATTACCCCGTCCGATGCATCTGGTTCAGTTAATACAGAACCGAATACCCAGAACTTGCACGGCTCTATGCGAAGCATTGAAACATTACCCGATGTCACTGATTTGCCAAAGCCGGGGACGGTCTCAACACCAAGTGTTCTCGCAACTGAACCCGCAGTATTTGCCAGTGTGTCAGGCCAGACAGCTAACTGCCAAAGCACAAGATTGCGAACTTCCGAGAGCGTGACACATGCATCAGGCGTCGCCTGGGATACATAATGTTCAGCCAGTGCCGAGACACGTTCAACTGTTGTGATATTAACCACGCATTCTCTCCCCACCAGGGTCAACCATATGAGGCGACACAACTTCGACACTGATGTTGCCCCGACGAACCGGGTCTGCCGCCACTATTGTTTGTCCGGACCAAGCATCATATCCACCTTTGATATAACCCAGCCCAATCCAGTGACCCAGTGACGGTGAATGAGTAACCGCTGTGATCCAGCCATCACCATGACCTTCAACTTTGCTTTCAGCGCACAGTACCGAGCCCGCTTTAAAAGTTTCCGATTTATCTTTGGGAAAGATCCCGACAAGCTGCGGTCGATCTGTTCTGGTCAGATCAGGACGTTTGCGCAGCGCACTGCCGATGTATGATTTTTTATCTGATGCCATCTGGCCCAGACCTGCATCTTCTATTGTGATACGGCCATCGAGCTCAACGCCAGTCACATGACCTTTCTCTATTCGCAACGCACCCAGTGTTTCTGTACCGTACAGGCAACCATCAAACGTTTGCGTCGACTCCCACAACAAATCCATCATGCTTTCTGAATAGTCGGACTCTACATACATCTCGTAAGCCATCTCACCGGAAAAGCTGATCCGCGCTATTCTGCAAGGCACACCGTTCTTAAGCTTCGTCTCTATAACTCCCATAAAGGGCAGCGCATCATTTGAAACACTTGCAGTATCTTCGACACAAGCCTCTAGTACCACTCTGGACTTCGGACCAGCGACAGCACAACCCGCCCATTGTTCAGAAACAGAGGTAACATGCACTTTAAGATTACTCCATCTCGTCTGCAGCAACTCTTCAAGCCACACCATCACTTTTGCCGCATGAGCTGTGGTGGTGGTCATGAAGTAGTCGGTTTCCGAAAAGCGCCAGGTGGTGCCATCGTCCATCACAATGCCGTCATCACGTAACATGATGCCATAGCGCGCCTTACCTATTGGCAGTTTTGCAAATGCATTGCTATAGATGCGATTAATAAATTCAGTGGCATCGGGCCCCTGAATAGCAATTTTACCAAGAGAAGTTACGTCAACCAGCCCGACAGACTCACGCACAGTTGTAGTCTCACGAACATAAGCTTCCGAGATACCTTCACCACTACGTGCAAAATACCAGGGCCGCTGCCAAAGACCCGCCTCAGTCATAGTTGCACCGTGAGCAAGATTCCAGTCATGCATCGGGGTTCGACGCAACGCTTTAAAGTGAGCACCTTTTCCCCGACCAGTTAACGCACCGAGACTTATTGGTGTATAAGGTGGCCTGAAAGTTGTGGTACCCACGTCAGGTATTTCTCTGCCAAGCGCTTCTGCCATTAACGCCAGGCCAATAATATTACCCATCTTGCCCTGATCAGTTGCCATACCCAGCGTGGTGTAACGTTTAAGATGCTCGACAGATACAAAACCCTCCTGATGAGCCAGACGAACATCATCACAGGTGACGTCATGCTGAGGATCGATAAAGCTTTTTAATTTTTTGCCTTCAACTTTAACTTCGTATAACGGTTCAATCGGTGAGTCCCACCCACCGGATGCGGGCTTACTGACAGAAATACTGTGCCCTGTTAAAGCGGCAGTAGCTGCATCGGCAGCGGCAACACCAGAAGCCTCACAATCACCAGTGCCCCAAACCGCATTGGCAGATCCCGCCATTTGAATGGGCTCTTTATGGTCCGGAGCTACGAAACACAGGTTGCCTTTGTCCCACACCGGTCTGACACCGCGATGCGATAGCAAATTAACCACTGGAGACCAGCCACCAGACATCATTAGCAAATCACACTCGAGTGTCTCACCCATACTCCAGCTGCTGCCGGTAGTAACTGCAAGATCAAGGCTATTTAAGCCTTTCTTACCATTCGCATTGCACGCAGTGCTGCCTGTTTTGAGCGCAATACCTTTAGTTTCAAGCAAGCCTCTTATGTTGTCTGGCAATACAGAACGCGAATCAAGTAGTGTAACTTCCGCGCCGGCTTTGGCCAGATTCAGTGCTGATCGATAGGCTGAATCGTTGTTGGTTGCAACAACAACTTTTTCACCGGGCAATACACCGAAGCGATTAACATAAGTGTTAGCAGCCGCGGCGGTCATGATTCCGGGTAGCTCGTTGTTGCCAAATGCTACCGTGCGCTCCAGTGCACCGGTGGCAAGGATAGTATGTTTCGCACGCACCGTTAAAAAACGTTGTCTAGGTGTATGAGGTGCCGGATCAGCCAGATGATCAGTCACTCGCTCAAGCAAGCCGGCAACACCGTAGTCGTACAAGCCAAACGCAGTAGTTCGAACCATAACTCTGGCACCAGCCTCTTCCAGCTCGCGAATCGCGTTGCTACGCTTTTGATCTGCTTCGACGCTTGTCTGGCTAAGATAATCGCCACCAATTTGAAAATCCTGTTCAACCAGTAAAACATCAACACCAGTTCGGGCAGCCTTAACCGCAGCCGCAAGCCCTGCCGGACCGGAACCTACAACCAGCAGATCACAAAACAGATGACCGTGCTCGTAACTATCCGGATCGGGCTCACGTGATGCGACACCCATACCGGCGGCTTTTCGGATCAGCTTTTCGTATTGCATCCAGACACCGGTACCCTTGCCCCATTCCATTGGTGGAATACCCATAAAAGTCTTGTAGTAAAAACCTGCAGAGAAAAAGCGCGACATTAAACTGTTGACCGCACCCAGGTCGGTACGCACATTCGGCCACGCATTCTGACCACTGGCAACCAGACCGTTATAGATCTCCTGTGTTGTTGCACGTACATTCGGATCGCGGCGATCACCACTGCCAACGGTAACTATGGCACCAGACTCTTCAACCCCTGCAGACATGATTCCACGAGGCCGGTGATATTTAAAACTGCGACCGAATATTGTCTCGCCACTTGCCATTAATGCCGAGGCAAGTGTGTCACCCGCAAAACCTGAAACCTTTTTTTTGTCCCATTTAAAACTCACAGGACTGTTGCGATCTATACGTCCGCCTTCAGCCAGTCTTGAAGCGCTCACTTGCGATTCTCCACTTCATTGGCGATCACTTTAGCTACCCCTTCGTGCGCAGCACGGACCGAGTGAATCTCGTGTGTCATGGTGTCACGCTCGATCAGCAGCCATTGACGACAGCCACTCACATGCTGCCAGCTCTCAGTTTGTACGCCGCGAATGTTCTCGCGCTGGTATATAGCCTCAACCCATTCTTCTGCGGGTGCATCGAGTGCCGGATAGACGATACTACCGTCGCCGCCGTAACCGAATTCACTGTGGTCTCTTTCACCGCAGAATGGACAATTGATGCGAATCATTTTCTATTCCTGCTGCAAGCACTGGGTGTAGTTTTATCCATGAAGCTTCGGATCCGGGCCAGCACCGCGCTCATCAAGAAGCACACCCTGTGCAAAGCGATCGAGATTAAAGTGCTGTATCGTTTCGTGCGGTCGGTCATTGGCAATTAAATCTGCAAAGTACCAACCCGATGCCGGACTGGCTTTAAAGCCGCCGTAGTTCCAGCCGGCATTTAGATATAAATTGCTCAACGGTGTCTTGCATATAAATGGCGAACCATCCATAGACATATCCATAACCCCTGACCAGTGACGCAGCAAACGCACCCGCCCGAGACAGGGCAAAATTGAAATCGCGCACTCTGCTACATCCTGCACTATCGGCAGGTTGCCACGCTGTGCATATGACTTGTACCAGTCTATGTCACCACCGAAAACCATCCCGCCTTTATCCGACTGCGAAATATAAAAGTGTGCCCCGCCAACACCAAATACTACAACCTGATCAAGTAACGGCTTCAACGGTTCACTGACAAACGCCTGCAGCTTATGGGATTCAATCGGCAGCGTATTGAAGCCCGCCATCTGCCAGAGCCGCGATGTATTACCCGCGACCGCAAGCCCGACTTTTTTAGCATTGATTTCACCCCGCGATGTCACAAGCCCGGTAATCTCGCTTCCAGATCGAGAAGTACCAGTCACCTCGCAGTTCTGAATGATATCGACACCAAGAGAGTCAGCAGCGCGTGCATAGCCCCAGGCCACCGCATCATGCCTGGCGGTACCAGCTCGCTTTTGCACCGCAGCACCTCGAATCGGAAACCTTGAATCAGGACCGTAATTCAAATGTGGTACTTCTTTTTTAAGTTTCTCCAGATCCCATATTTCAGCATCCGGTGTGCCGGTTAAGCGCATGGTGTTGTAGCGACGCGCAGCACCGTCCATTGCCGCAGGGCTGTGCAACAAAGAAATATGTGAGCGCTGACTGAACATAACATTGTAATTCAGATCGTGACTCAGCTCTTCCCACAGCTTTAACGAGTGCTCATAGAATTCACGGTTACCAGGCAGGAAATAATTAGAGCGAACAATAGTTGTGTTGCGACCCGCATTACCACCACCAAGCCAACCCTTCTCAAGCACTGCTATATTTTTTTGAGCGTGATTTTTAGCCAGGTAGTAGGCCGTTGCCAGACCGTGCAGACCGCCGCC
Source organism: uncultured Granulosicoccaceae bacterium (assembly GCA_964409445.1). Lineage (GTDB taxonomy): Bacteria > Pseudomonadota > Gammaproteobacteria > Granulosicoccales > Granulosicoccaceae. The sequence continues at coordinate 8,601 of CAYPDN010000057.1, read as the reverse complement.
GACAATAACAATGTCATACTGTTTTTTCGGTTCGGGATCGCGCCATTGTCTGGTCCAGCCAGACTGGCCGCTAAAGCCATTGCGAATTACACTCCATGCGGAAAAGCGAGTCATCTCAAGCGGGTATCCGTCAGTTGTGTCAACGTGACAACTATATAAAGCATAGCTGTAAGCTTAACTCACCAAACCGGCTCTATATACCGTCGCAATAGAACTATTTAGCAACACTCGCGACACTCATGTCGGCGACAGTGGAATCAAAGGCGTGCGGAGGACAAGTACGAAAATCACGTACTCACGGCTCGCTTTGCAGCTCTTGCTCAACCAGCTCGACCCAGTAGGAAGACCCGACAGTCAGCAGCTCATCATTGAAATCATAATCGGCAGAGTGCAACGCCTGGGCCTGGCTGCCGGACGTACCGTTACCCATCAGCACATAACAGCCAGGTCTGGCCGCTGCCATGTGGGCAAAGTCTTCCGAAAAAAGCTTAGGTTCGCATTCTCCATCGACCGACTCTCGGCCCAACAGTGAAATCGCCGCCTGACTTGCACGCTGGCTGCATTCGGCGGCATTAATAGTCGCTGGAAATGCCGTGTGATAAGTCACTTTGCCCTCCACACCGTGGGCGTGACAAACACCTTCAACAATCTGACGCATACGCGCTTCAATCGTTTGATTGATTTCAGGTGTCAATGCACGCGCATCACCACTTAGCTTTGCATTGCCTGGCAATACATTACGCCCACCGTCACTCGTGAATTCAGTAATAGAGACCACACCATTCAAGCCAGGATTCAGCTTACGTGAAACTATCGTCTGAAGTGATGTGACAATTTCTGCGCCCACCACAATTGCGTCGACTCCCATATGTGGAAGTGCAGCATGACCACCCTGCGCCGTAACTTCGATTTCAAAAAGACTTTCACTAGCTGTGATTGGTCCGGCCCGCGTGGCAAAGGTGCCAAGTGCCATGTCAGGTATGTTGTGCATACCGTACACAGCATCTACCGGATAATGTTCAAACAAACCATCTTTTAGCATAGCCGGTGCACCAAACCCATGTTCTTCGTTGGGTTGAAAAATAAACACTACCCGTCCGCTGAAGTTTCCCGATTCCGCCAGATACTTTGCAGCACCGAGTAACATAGAAGTATGACCATCATGACCGCAGGCATGCATGACACCCTCTGTTTCAGAGCGATATTCGAATGTATTAATTTCCTGAATAGGAAGAGCATCCATATCGGCACGTAGCGCAATACTCGCCGTACCGTTACCGCGCTGCAAAACCCCGACAACACCTGTATTGCCAAGACCACTATGGGTTTCAATACCAAATGATGACAGAAGTGAAGCCACCTGTTGCGATGTACGGTGCTCTTCGAAACCAAGCTCGGGATGTCGATGAAAATCGTGTCGCCATTCTCTTAAGGTATCTTGCAGGTGCTGTGTTTTCATACCTACAATGTAGCGCAGCTATGGATTTCGGTAAACCGCTGCGACCAGCATGTTATTCAGATTCAGATGCGGTCTCGTCTGTAGCCCCTTCTGCAGGAATGGTTTCATTGTCATCTTCAATCCAGCTCACAATACCCGCTTTGGCGTTGTAGACAGTGTCGAACTGCTGACCAAGCCACTTGCCAACAGATAATGATCGAGCTCCACTGTGACAGATAAGAACAAAAGGCTCTTCCGGATTGATAGATTCAGACAATTCGTCAAACCATTTTTGCGCATCATAGTTTCCTTCTCTGTCAAAAAAGGTCATCAGGTGGCTATCTTTAATAACACCGGTTTCATTCCATTCATCCAGCCTGCGCACATCGATCACCGGGACACCCTCATCGATGAGCGACCGCAGCTTTTTGTTGTCGATATCTATCAGGTCAGCCGACGCCACCGAGGCAATTACCAACGAGCAAAAAGCTATGAAACCGAGTAGTGTATTTTTCATCATGCGTCTCACTTTCAATTGATACGGTCAGGACACAATAGTATAGATTCCAGTTCCGGTCGAGTCTCTCGGAAATACAATCGATTGCGACCTGTACTGCGCTTTCTGCCTTCTGTTTGCCGGTATCAGCCACTGGCGTGATGGCATCAGAACTTCGCCAATAGTACACTGCTTACAGTGCTTTGTTACCGGGCTGCACTAGTGCCACTGTTTAAATCAGCAGCGCCGTTTATTAAACCTGCTAAAGAGAATTTAATATGAGCAGCTTTCCAGTAAACATGCAGCAAAAGCCAGAGATCGAACCTTTTTTCGACCCTGATTCCAATACCATCAGTTACATTGTTATCGACACAGAGACAAAGGCCTGTGCCGTAATCGATTCAGTGCTCGACTTCGATTATGCAGCCGGTCGAACTTTTTATGACAACGCCGATAAACAAATTTCATTTATCAAGCAAAATAAGTTGTCACTCGAATGGATAATCGAAACACACGTTCATGCTGATCACTTATCCGCCGCACCCTACCTACAGGAATCGCTTGGCGGTAAAACAGGTATCAGCAAAGAGATCATTCGCGTGCAGGATGAGTTTGGAAAAATATTCAACGAAGGCACTTCTTTTCAACGCGACGGCTCACAGTTTGATGCGTTGTTTACAGAGGGTGACACTTATACAATTGGAAACCTCAACGCTTTCATGATGAGCACACCGGGACATACACCTGCGTGTATGGTACACGTCATCGGCAATGCCGCATTCGTCGGCGACACATTGTTTATGCCTGACAGCGGCTCAGCTCGCGCTGACTTCCCTGGTGGAGATGCCGAGACACTATACAATTCCATCCAGAAAGTACTGGCACTGCCTGCTGACATGCGATTATTTATATGCCACGACTACGGTCCGAACGGTCGTGAAATTCAATGGGAAACCACAGTTAAGGAGCAACGCAGCAGAAACATTCATGTTGGTGAAGGCAGCACTAAAGACTCTTTTGTTAAGCTCAGAACAGAGCGCGATAAGCAACTCGCTATGCCAAAACTCATCATCCCTGCACTACAGGTAAATATGCGCGCTGGAGAGTTGCCGACCGATGAAGATGGCAACCCGATGTTAAAAGTACCGTTAAACGGGTTATAGATACAATAGGCATATTGCAGTTTTATAGCTATAAAAACCAAAAGAGCTGATTAATATGGATAATGACAAGTACCCCGAATTTTCCAATCCGATGGAACGCCCGCGCTATGTCGGCATTCCCACCTTTTTCAGAGCGCCGTGGAAAGAAGATCTTCAGGACGTAGATATCGGTGTTGTCGGTATACCCTTTGATGGCGGTGTTACCAATCGGCCCGGTTCACGTCATGGCCCACGCGAGGTGCGCAACCAATCCTCACTGGTTAGACTAAAAAATCAGGCAACCGGAGTCGCACCTCATGAACTATGCCGCGTAGCGGACATAGGCGATGCCTGGGTTCCGGCACCGTTTGAATTAACCGCAAGCCATAAAGCAATTCAGGATACATTTGATCGTATCGTTGATAACAACATAGTGCCACTCGCCGTTGGTGGCGACCACTCGGTAACCTTGCCTGTCTTTCGCGCCATCGCAAAAGATCGGCCCATCGGCATGATTCACATTGATGCACACTGTGATACAGGCGATGATTACATGGGCTCGAAATTCCATCATGGCGCACCATTCAGTCGCGCAGTCGAAGAAGGCCTGCTCGACCCTAAGCGCACCGTACAAATCGGTATCCGTGGCTCTGTTAATGATCTGGATCTTTGGAAGTTCAGTCACGACAGCGGTATGCGGGTTATCTATATGGATGAGTTCCATCGCTTAGGTATTGATCAAACCCTGCAGGAAGCAAGGCGTATCGTCGGACAAGGCCCGGTGTATATTAGTTTTGATATCGACAGTCTTGATCCGGCTTTTGCACCAGGCACCGGAACACCGGAAATCGGAGGGTTGACGTCACTTGAGGCACAGCTACTGATTCGCGGTTGCAGCGGACTTAACATTATTGGCGCTGATATGGTAGAAGTCGCACCATCGTTTGATCCATCCGGATCAACCGCTATGGTGGGTGCCAACATTTTATTTGAATTGCTATGTGTCATTGCCGAGTCGTTAGCTGTGCACAGAAAATAATTCAAGACTTAGTAACAGAGAGAGTTATACGATGAGTAGCAACAACCTGGATACATTGCGCAAAAAATTTCTACAAGCGCGCAGTGAACTCGTCGCAGCTCAAAAGAAACGCGAACCGGAACCGGTATCCGACTATTCATTTGCAGGCCTCGAAAAATCGGTCAGCCTGTCAGAGCTTTTTGCCGACAAAGAAGAGCTGTTTGTTATTCACAATATGGGAACCACTTGCGCCTACTGCACTCTATGGGCCGATGGTTTCAATGGTGTACTTGATCACTGGAAGGACAGAGCATCAGTCGTTATCTCATCACCCGATTCCGTAGAGACTCAACAACAATTTAAAACGGATCGAAACTGGAGATTTACTATGGTATCCACCGCAGACAATACCTTTGCGAGCGACATGGGATACCGCAACGAACAGGGACACCATCCAGGCGTCTCAGTGTTTTCTAAAACCGCTGATGGTATCAAGCGCGTTGCCGACACACCATTCGGACCCGGAGACGACTTCTGCGCTGTCTGGCATTTGTTCGACCTGTTGCCAGACGGCAGCAACGGCTGGCAGCCTAATTTTAGTTATTGATCACGGTGAATTGTCCTGCACAACCACCAGGCAGCAAAAATAACTGACCGGCTAAGTGACTACATTCGTTTTAACCACAAGCTTGTTGTGCATTGTTCGATGCACAGGGCACTTATCTGCTATCTCCATCATGCGCGCTCGCTGTTTGTCATCCAGGTCCCCGGTAATAGACACGGCACGTGTGATCACATCAATCTGCGTATGCTCTTCATCACACTCGCTGCAATCTGCACCATGATCACGAGAGTGATCAAGCTCAATACTTATATGATCTACCGGCCATTTTTTTCTATTTGCGTACATCCGCATTGTCATAGCCGTGCATGAACCGAGTGCCGCGAGCAGGTGCTCATAGGGATCAGGGCCGAGGTTGCTGCCTCCAACCGAAGCAGGCTCATCGGCAATCCAGCGATGATCATCACTTTGGATAGTCTGCGAAAACTTACGGTCCCGCTCACTGACAACAAGATGTCCGCCAGTGACTTTTTGCGCAGGTTTAGCGGCCTCCGGATCAAGCACATAGCGACTGGCCCATCCGGCAATCGTGGTAGCAACATATTCAGCATCATGCTTTTTGGTCAGCAGGTGATCAGCGTTATCAAGACTTACAAAACTCTTGGGATGCATCGCCGAGACAAATATTTTCTCTGCCTGCTGCACCGACACTGTTTGATCGACCGGTGAATGCAACACCAGCAAGGCCTTACGCAGCTCACCTGCATAGGTATCTTTATTGTCGCGAATGTCATCAATAAACTGCTTTCTGATTGTAAACTTGCGCCCTGCCAGTGATACATCAGCTTCGCCGTCACGTTCGATCACGTCAAGGTCGCAGACAAATTGCTTACCGACATGTTCGGCATCCGCAGGAGACCCAATAGTCACTACGCCGGCACTCTCGGGGATCGAATGAGCTGCCTTTAAAACAGCCGTACCACCAAGACTATGGCCAATTAACAATCCGGGTGCCTGGTAGTTATCACGCAGGTAGTCCGCTGCCAGCACAAGGTCCTGCACGTTAGACGAAAAATTGGTGTTGGCAAAATCACCGTCACTGCTGCCCAGCCCGGTAAAGTCAAAGCGCATAACGGCAAAGCCTTTGGCCACCAGCGCTCGACTGATTCGGGACGCCGCAGCAATATCTTTGCCGCAGGTAAAACAGTGGGCAAACAGCACGTACGAGATTGGATCAGAATCGGGCTTTTCCAGTAACCCTGCCAGTGTGTCACCCTGACTGCCGGTAAATTCAAGTTTTAAGCGATCGCCCATGACAAAGCCTCTGTTGTTTATTCTTTAACTGACCACAACACGGTCCAGTGGTTCTAAGAATAACAGTCAGGCCGCTCAAAACCTAAAGATCACCCATAACATTAGCTAACGGTTCCGAAAGATTGTCTCAATTCCAGATGTCTCCGCAGCGCGGCACTACGCCGCGTCTTACTAACTATATCGCGAGAACAATCGCTACGTTAAAAGATCGAATCAGACAACCCAATCAATCGCTTGAATCAGCCACGATTTACTCGAAACCGGTTAAGAGTAAATGTTCCGGTACCCCAGAATGTCTCTGTCCCTAGTTCAATAGCGCCCATGCATGCATTGCTTGCCATCGCCGGAACACCAAAGGACGGTCCCTGATTGCGGGACCAGTTAACAAACTCGTTCCAGTTCAATGTGCCGCGATTACTCGGGTTTTCTGCTACAAAAGCAACATACGCCCAACCCAGGGAAGGGTTAATAAAAACATCCCAATTCTGACCACTCAACGTCACCGTAGTGACCTGTGTGCCTGGTGTGCGAATGGTCGGCTTTCCGACCCAGACCATCATTTCGTACTGTTTGTTGTATTCCTCTGCCTCACAGCTGGTGTGGAAAAAAGACTCAAACGCAACATTGCGCTCGACAATACCGGTCTCTGAATAATCGTACTCAACCCGAAATAGCGGCATTCTGTCTGCCAGTACCGGCAAGCCGGTCTCAGCTACGCTGCCAGAGACGTTGAAACGGGTTTTGCGGCCGTAGTACACCTGCGGATAAGACTTCACAGCAAAGTCATTGCCCTGCTCTCTGGGCAGCCAGTTGTAATCCCACTTTGCAACATAGTTACCAGGACCACCGGTCAGTTCAATACACTGTGACCAGTTGTTGTTGAAAACAGCACCGGCATTCCAGACGTTATTTTGCAGCCGGTAATTCCCATAGCCAATTTCCAGCCAGGGTATGCAGGAACGCTGGTTCAGCAATGGCTGACTGCGTGTTGCAGTAGTACCCGGTACTACTCTGCAAGTACGATTGTTCTCATAACCAAAGCCGTTATTGCCATCATCACTTGCATCGGTCAAACAAATAGGATGGCCGCCACTGAATCCCGGTATCGCAGCTGCAACAGGCGGTGGCGCCACACCAGGAGTAAGCACAGACGTTGCATTGGATGCCGCGCCTGATGCTGCCGTCACAATACAGCTAACACCGTTTTCAAAGCCCCAGCCATCATTGTTAGTGTCAGATACTGAAGAAAGACAAACCGGTGTACCGGACTGACTTACGTCTGTCGCTTGTTGGGCCACTTGTTGGTTTGGCTGCCCTGTAGGGGCGGAGATAATACAGGAACGATGGTTCTCCCAGCCCCATCCATCATGATTATCGTCGGTCACTCCTGCGGAGCAAACGGGGGTTCCGCTACTGGCCACAGAGGCGGAAGTGCCATTGTTTGTGTTGCCATTACCAGCACTGTTTTGGACGACACAAGAATTGTTATTTTCCCAGCCCCAGCCATCACCGTCACTATCCGCAGCTGCAGAAGAACAAACCGGCATCGCTTGCACCGGTGATGTCATAACCAAAGTTGGCAGTGTCATAGCCGCACTGACGAGAAAAGCAGTGGAAACTAAGTTTGCTGAAAACACTGCCTTACATACTGAAAGGGAAAAGGAAACTGAAACGGAAGCACCTGGTGCTTTACGTTTTGCCTGAATAAAGTACATTTAATTGTTGTCCTGGCGAACTGGCTAATTGCGTGAAATGAGCCTAGTCAGTTCTGGTTATTTCGCAGTTTAAAAGTCATTAAAATTTCGAAAACAACAATAGCGACTAGCTCTGTGACAGCGTCCTTACGAAATAAACATGTTGTTTTACAATCCATTCTTTTCTCCTACATTGCATAGGATAGGAAGTAAATTTACATCTGAGATTAATCCTAATAATAAATTTTAAATCTCATGTACCAATAACCTTGTAAGTAAATTGATACCTTTAATGAGGTTTGTTATACGCGTGAAGGCCTATTTCTGAACCGGATTGCCTCAAGGGCTTAGGCGCTCCCAATAAGGGATGCGAGATGGATGCGACGCGTTGCATCTGAAAATACATATCAACTATGTAGTCGAGTAGACATGCACTATTGCGAGTACGCACTCGGCATAATCACAAGCAACGTTGTATACAGATTGGCAGTAAAAAATCGGCTTTAAGCCGCGTCTTTAAAGTATGGACGTGCGGCAACCATGTACCGCACCAAACCAGGTGGTTTCAATCAGCCACGATTGACACGGAACCGGTTCAGGGTGAACGTTCCGGTACCCCAGAAAGTCTCAGTTCCAAGCTCAATAGCACCCATGCACGAGTTATTCACCATTGCCGGAACACCGAATGAAGGCCCGCGGTCGCGCGACCAGTAAGCAAAGTCATTCCAGTTCAAGGTACCTTTGGTGCTTGGGTTTTGAGCAACAAAAGCCACATATGCCCAACCAAGCGTTGGGTTGATGTACACATCCCAGTCCTGGCCACTCAGCCTCGCAGTGGTAACTTTTCTGCCCGGGGTACGAATAGTCGGTTTGCCAACCCAGACCATCATTTCATATTGCTTGTTGTGCTCTTCTGCATCACAGCTGGTGTGGAAGA
>CAYPDN010000056.1:7396-14707 GCA_964409445.1 uncultured Granulosicoccaceae bacterium | reverse complement strand
AAAATACATTATTTAAAAAAAGTGAAATCACACCCGGTGATGCAGCATTCATAAAACCGCGCTCTATGCCGTGCTTTTGCATTGCCGCTTTCAGATTTTTAATATCCTTCTGCAGCTCACCCTGCCCTTTGGACTTTACCTCACTGGTGCATTGAGGTCGTGCATATTGCGGGGTACCACCGCTATCTGCGAGGCGTTTTAAAAAACCGGGATACGCTTTTAGATCTGCCGGAGCATTGCGTGGGCTGTCACCGGAAAAACCTTCATAACGGTCTTTCACATAAGTACTATACGAAATCTTTGAAGTCTCACCGTCAGACACAACATTTACACCTGCCTGCTTCTGACGCTCTACCGTTTTATCCACAGCATCCGTCATCACTCGATCAAATTCATCCTGCTGATAAGGCTTGCCATGTTCTTTAGCAAAGATCTGATCAACAACTTCCTGTGTCCGCGGAAGTGAACCGACGTGGGTTGTAAGTATCCTGGTCATGTGGTGTCCGGCAGTTTTCTTAAACAGTGGATCGAATTAAACTAACATTTAGATGTGACAGCAGATTAAACAACGACCGGACTACATCCAGTGAGTAGCACCAGCGGGATCATCGGTGTTGCGTACCCGAAACATACTTGCCTCACCACCCTCCAATACTTCAGGGGATACTTCAAGGCTGTGTTCAAGTCCGGGAGGAATAGCGCACACATCCCCACGGGCCAATACCGTCTCTTCGCCACCCCAGCCCAGACGCCAGTGCCCATGCATTACCATCAATACTTCGTGGCGGTCCGTTGCTTTTCGTATATTTGAAATTGAATCGCGTTTTAACAGTTCAATTTCAAATCCAGGCTTGTCTTTTATCAAACCTTCTGCGGCAAGCACTGATGCAGGTTTGTCTGACGCCATGTCCATCATATTTTCGTATCTGGCGACAAAGCGCGGCACTACTTCATCGACGGAGGGCTCCTGAAATTCTGCCACCTGTTGCTGTGTAAGAGTGGGCATTGGTGAGACTCCTTCAGGCAAAGACTGTCCGACCTTAGTGTCATACAACAAGCCATTATCACCTAATACCAATCCATGCTTACCCGCCTCTTCAATAACCTGCGGCGCCCACACCACTCCACCGCCAGCATCATCACCACCCAACACTGCCATGATCATTCCATAGTCGGTACCAATATTTTCAAAACCACGAAACATATCAGTGGGCAGATTAATCAGATCTCCTTCTTCCAGAATCACTTCACCTGCATCACCAGTGTTGCCCCAAAAAAAACGCCAGCGCCCGGACAATACAAAAAACACTTCAGCAGTGGTATGCGTATGTAATGAGTTACGACAATGTGGCGGCTGACCTGCAGCACCAATATTAAAGCCCGGAGTATCTGCTATATGTACATGCTGATCCGCACTCTCGGATACACCGGCACCAATGATCGTAAAATTTTCTTTTTTATCAGAGCCCGGAGTATGGGCATCAATGAAAGCGGTCTTACACGGTTTCAATTCACCGTAGCGAACAATCCGCTCATGCATGTTAACGGTATTCATGACTAGATTGTTTTCAGCACAATTTGCTTCCAGATTGCAGCTTCATCGTATAGCACCCACTCACGACGCAAGCCATAAGGCCCGTACTCCGCATGACTGATTCCGAGGACATATACATCAGCATTGGTGGGTGCGCCAAAAGCACCCCAGCCATCGTGCCTGCCATGCAGCGACCATCTTACTGCAGCACGTGGAGGCATTGTGTCGTCAACACGCCCGATGCAGTGGTGCACAGTAAAATCAGCACTCGGAAAAGAGGCGCGCAGACCCATCCAGAATCCATCAGCTGCTTCTCGGCCGGAAGTACTCACTCCACCCGGATGTTCCAGACTACAGGCGCGATCATACTCACGCGGAATCGCTGACATCTCGGCATTCATAATACCGGTGAGCATGTCAGCGTACCTGTTACCCCACTCATTATTATTGCCACTACCTTTATAAGGACCGGCAATATCGTTTGCAGGAGTTAGCGGTTGTGCACAATGTTCAGGGCCACCTTCAAGGCGAATCAGATCTTCTGCATATTCTTTTGGGTCCCAACCCAGTTGTCGAACAATTGCACCCTGATCGCGAATCAGCCATTCATCATAGATCTGATTATTTTTTGCAGCGCAGTCTGCAATAATTCTATAGCGCAACTTCTTACCGGTGGGTTCACCGTATACACCGGGCTTCGAATGCGTAGCAGTTGAAAGAATACGATGCGATGATAGCAACGCTGTATCCTCATCATTGCCGTTCTCACCACACCAGATAACATCTTCTCCCAGTAACTGGCGATCCGGAAACTCGCTCAGTGTTGCCATGGTCGCGGCAATCACTGATTCATTTCCCACAACAACAGAACCCGGAGCACGCACAGGAATATCTGATGAGTAAAGATCCATTAGCGAATGGATCTGACGATCCTCCCAGATTTCTTTGGTGATTCCGATTATGTAGTCGGGAAAATCCCTCCACTTCGGATCAAATCCCTGCACTGGTCTGCACCTCTCGCATCAACCTGTTCATCCTGCTGTCCAGCCACCGTCAATCAAGTGCGAAGCACCCGTCACCATTGACGAAGCATCACCCGCCAGATAAAGCACACAGCCCATAATATCTTCTATCTCACCGATTCTATCGAGCTTGATTTTAGATTTTATCCATTTAACCCGTTCAGGATTATCAAACGTCACTTTAGTTAAAGGGGTTTTAATAAAAGTCGGGCAGATCGTGTTAACACGAATATTGTGCATACCCCATTCAATCGCCATAGCCTTAACCATGCCTTCCAGTGCGTGCTTTGAAGCACAGTAAACCGTGCGGTCAAGTCCACCGACCAGTCCCATCTGCGAAGAGATATGAATAATTGATCCACCGTTACCTGCGGCAATCATACCGTGTGCCGCACCAACAGATACAAAGTAAGCACCACGAACATTGACATCCATCACCTGCTGATAATCTTCTGCTGTGGTCTCAACAGCCGGCTTAGGGCATGCGGTTCCAGCTGAGTTCACTACCACATCAAAAGCACCCTGCGACTTCAATGCATGGGTAATCGAATCCAGATCGCCGATATCCATCAGTAAAACTTCAGCGCTGTAGCCTTTGGCATTGATTGCATCAGCAGCCAGCTTTAGCTTGTCAGCACCCCGCGCAGCCATCACGACATGCGCACCGGCCTCTGCCAGCGCTACAGCACACCCCAGACCGATACCACTCGATGCACCGACGACTAACGCACGCTTGCTATCGAGACGCAGTGACGGTGTTTGCGGTAACTCCATTGCCTAACTCTTGTCCAGCGGTGGCACTGCTTCACCATAAGGTACGTTTCTGCCACCATAGCGGCGCACGCGCAAATTCGCCTGCTCAGCGTGGCCGACAAAACCTTCCAGCATACAAAGACGCGAACAGTACTCACCCATCGTGGCAGACGCCTCATCTGTCATCACTTTTTGGTAAGTATGCGTCTTGATAAACTTACCTACCCATAAACCACCGGTATAGCGACCCGCTTTTTTGGTCGGCAGCGTATGGTTGGTTCCAATAACTTTGTCACCGTAGGAAACGTTGGTACGCGGCCCCAAAAACAACGCACCGTAGTTAGTCATGTTATCCAAAAACCAGTCATCGCGATCGGTCATCACCTGTACATGTTCAGAGGCCACAAACTCAGCCTGCTCCAACATTTCATCATAGCTGTCGCATACAATGATTTCGCCATAGTCCTGCCATGAAACTTTCGCGACTTCTGCAGTTGGCAAAATACCAAGTATGCGATCAATCTCTGTCAGTGTTTCTTTTGCAAGTTGTTCGGAGTTAGTAATCATCACAGCGGGTGAGTTGGTACCGTGCTCAGCCTGTCCAAGCAGATCAGTCGCACACATTTCTGCATCTACCGTGTTATCTGCAATGATCAAAGTCTCGGTAGGACCTGCAAATAAATCTATCCCGACGCGACCGTACAACTGACGCTTTGCTTCCGCCACAAATGCATTGCCCGGCCCGACCAGCATATCTACCGATGCAACTGTTTCAGTCCCGAGTGCCATCGTAGCGACTGCCTGTACTCCTCCAAGACAATAGATTTCGTCAGCACCACCCATGTGCATCGCCGCAACAATGGCAGGATGAGGTGCACCACCCTGTGGAGGAGCAGACGCGATTATTCTTTTAACACCAGCCACTTTGGCGGTAACCACACTCATGTGGGCAGACGCCACCATCGGGTACTTGCCACCAGGCACATAACAGCCAACAGAATTTACCGGGATATTCTTGTGCCCGAGAATAACGCCGGGCACTGTTTCTACTTCTATGTCAGATAGCGATGCCTTCTGGTGTTCTGCAAAGTTCTTAACCTGCGCCTGAGCAAACTCAATGTCCGCCAGATCTCGAGACGATACCTGGCTGACGGATTTTTCAATTTCATCTGCAGACAATAGAAAGTTATCGGGAGTGTAGCTATCAAACTTCTCTGAGAGTTCCCGCACTGCCGCATCACCGCGCCTGCCAACTTCATCCAGTATGCCTTCAACAATCTCTCGAACTTTGCTGTCGTCTTCGGCGCGAAGCGCAAGACTGCGGGCAGTTTTCAGGTGTTTCGCCATACTGATTCCTCGTAGCATCTGCCATGCTGCGGCAGTTGGTTTTTACATCGGCCATTTAGGCAAACTGTACGCAGCTCCGGACACGGCAAATCCCTGCGAGCAGCACTCGACAACTATATGTTATACCAAGTTTTGCATGTGTATGCATTCGGCCAAATAAATCGCAAATCCGCCAAATTGCATCCGGCACAAATTCCGTCTGTTCACAACAGCCGAAACTTCACAAAGCCATCATCATTCGCTCCGCTCAATACGGTAAAATCTGGCTCCCGCAACAAGTCCGCCAGATAGTAAAAACAATGAATACAGCCGCTACCATCGCCAGTGAACTGGGTGCAAAGCAATCACAGGTAGAAACCGCAATAGCGCTGCTTGACGAAGGTTCAACCGTACCCTTCATTGCGCGCTACAGAAAAGAAGCCACTGGTGGTCTTGATGACACCCAGCTGCGAGAACTGCACAGCCGCCTGTCCTACCTGCGTGAGTTAGGCGACAGACGCGAACGTGTAATCGCAAGTGTTGAAGAGCAAGGCAAGTTAACCGACACACTCAGGCAAAGCTTCCTCAACGCTACCAGTAAAACAGAGCTGGAAGATTTGTACTTACCCTACAAACCCCGTCGCCGCACCAAAGCACAAAAAGCACGTGAAGCAGGCTTACAGCCACTGGCAGATACATTATTGAAAAATCACTCGGCCGACCCTGAAAAGGAAGCCGCAGCATTCATCAATAAAGATCATGAAATTAATACAATTGACGATGCACTTGAAGGCGCCAGACAAATACTGATGGAAGAAATCGCAGAGATCCCGGAGCTTAGTGGTCCGCTGCGAGAATTCTTCTGGACCAGGGCAACACTTAACAGCTCAGTCGTTAAATCCAAAAAGGATGAAGGGGCCAAATTCGCAGACTACTTCGAATACGATGAATCAATTAACAAGATCCCATCGCATCGGGCGCTGGCCCTGTTTCGCGGTAGTAATGATGGCGTATTACGACTGAACCTCGATCTTCCAGAACAGGACATCCAAAGTGACAACAAGGATACGCACCCGTGCGTCAGCAAGATCGCCGCACACCTTAAAGTCACACCATCTTCAAAATGGCTGTTTGAAACGATCAGAAAGTGCTGGATTATAAAGCTTCACACACGCTTTGAAACCGAACTTCGACAACGACTGCGTGAGAGCGCTGAAGCAGAAGCTATTGACGTTTTCGCTAAAAACCTGCGTGACCTCCTGCTGGCGGCGCCCGCAGGTCAAAAAGCCACCATCGGTCTGGACCCGGGCCTGCGCACTGGCGTTAAAGTCGCGGTCACCGCAGCCACCGGCAAACTACTCGATACCGCTACTATTTATCCGCACGCGCCAAAAAATCAGTGGGATCAGTCAATAAGCGCAATCGCGGAACTCGCAAAAAAACACAATGCAACGCTGGTCGCGATCGGCAATGGCACCGCCTCCAGAGAAACTGATAAGCTGGCGGCAGACACTATCGTCAAACACCCTGAGCTCGGCTTACAAAAAATAATAGTTAGTGAGGCAGGTGCCTCAGTGTACTCTGCCTCCGAAACAGCATCGAAAGAGATGCCGGATATCGACGTATCACTCAGAGGTGCTGCATCGATTGCGCGTCGCCTGCAAGACCCGCTGGCAGAGTTAGTCAAGGTTGATCCCAAAGCAATTGGCGTGGGCCAGTACCAGCACGATGTCAATCAAATTGACCTTGCCAGTTCACTGGACGCAGTTGTTGAAGATTGCGTGAACGCCGTAGGAGTAGATATCAATACCGCGTCGGCAGAGTTGCTGACCCATGTATCGGGTTTATCGACAACACTTGCTGAAAACATCATTACCTATCGCGACGATATCGGCCGCTTTAAGGCTCGCACAGAGCTAAAAAAGGTTCCGCGCCTTGGGCCAAAAGCATTCGAACAATGCGCTGGATTCTTACGCATTATGGATGGCAGTAACGCACTGGATGCATCGGCTGTACACCCGGAAGCGTATCCTGTCGTGAAAAAGATCGCGGCAGACACCGGCCGCGATATTCGCAAACTCATTGGTGACACCAGTGAGCTCAACAAGCTCGACCCGAAGCGCTATACAGACGAACAGTTCGGTCTGCCAACAGTGCAGGACATTTTAAAAGAGCTGGAAAAACCGGGCCGCGATCCGAGACCGGAATTTAAAACCGCTACTTTTAAAGAAGGTGTAGAAAAAATTTCAGATCTTAAAGAAGACATGGTTCTGGAAGGAGTAATAAGCAACGTCACACACTTTGGTGCGTTTGTGGATATCGGTGTACATCAGGATGGTTTGGTGCATATCTCTGCACTGGCAGACAAATTCGTGAAAGACCCGCATGATGTTGTATCAACTGGTGATGTTGTCAAAGTCAAAGTGATGGAGGTCGATGCAAAGCGCAAGCGCATTGCACTGACGATGAAATTATCTGACCGGGCAGAACCGAATCGCGGTGCACCAGACGCCAAAAATAAATCCGACACAGATAAAAAACCAAAAGCTGCTAACAAAACATCCAGACAAAGCAAATCACAAAAGCCCACGCGCCAAGCCGAGGAAAATAAGTTGGGAAGTCTCGGTGCGGCATTGTTGCAGGCAAAACAAAAGACTAAAAAGTAACGCCCGGCAA
>CAYPDN010000056.1:0-7296 GCA_964409445.1 uncultured Granulosicoccaceae bacterium | reverse complement strand
CCGCTTGCAAAACTTCCCACGGCGATAAATTGACACAGATGATAATCACCGTAACGTCACCCGGTTATGCGCAGACCCACTGTGTGGCAAATTTCCTGCGCAGCAGCCATACGAGGCGTTACGGAGTCAGTGTTAATAACTAATAAACTGTCTGGCCCATTTACTGCAACCTGCCACTGAGGTACTGACGAAAAGGCGATTTGCTTCGTCCTGGCCACCAATGCCGTCAATAAAAATAAAGTCACGAGTTCTATGAACGCCGAAGCGCTGCCCACAACTGAACCAGGTCAGGACCAACCTGCCGTCATCAAGGTATTTGGTGTAGGTGGCGGTGGCTGTAACGCGCTTGAACAAATAATCTCCGCTAACATTCAGGGCGTTACATATAAGTGCATAAACACTGACACGCAGGCTCTGTCTAAATTCCCTCCGGAGAATGTCGTCAAACTCGGCGCAAACCTGACCAGAGGTCTCGGCGCTGGAGCAAACCCGGAAGTAGGCAAGCAGGCAGCTCAAGAAAGCAGCGAAGAAATTGCCGCAGCGATTGGTGACGCAGACATGCTTTTTATCACCTCCGGCATGGGAGGTGGCACAGGAACAGGTGCAGCGCCGACGATCGCAAAAATAGCGCGCGATCTGGGTGTATTGACGGTTGCAGTTGTGACCGAGCCTTTTTCATTCGAAGGCGACAAAAGAATACGCATGGCCGAGACAGGTCTTCTCGAACTTCGCGACAACGCAGATTCGATGATCGTCGTACCCAATGAAAATCTTCTAACGTTTCTTGGACCAGACGTCACACTGCTGGAAGCTTTTGCAGCTGCTAACGACGTTGTTACCAATGCCGTGCAAAGTATCGCTGAACTTATTACAGCCAACGGTTTAATTAACGTTGACTTTGCTGACGTCAAGTCAGTGATGAGTGAGATGGGTCATGCGATCATGAGTACCGGTACCGGCTCAGGAGAGCATCGTGCTCGCGATGCCGCGGTAGCCGCGATTGAAAGCCCTCTGCTTAACAATATAAACCTGAAGGAAGCACGCGGGATACTCGCCAACATTACCGCGAACAAAGACTTATCCATGGGTGAGTTTCAAATCGTTGGCGACATTATTCGCAAGATTGCGGCAGAAAATGCCAACGTAGTGATTGGTACCGTACTCGATGAAGGTACGAACCATGAAATACAGGTGACGGTAGTTGCTACCGGCCTGAATCCGCCGGATAGTAAAAGTAAAAAACCAGGCCATACATTCAAATCCCCCGCACCTGTTGAAACGGCGGCAAAACCCGCTGCAAAAACTGCTGCCATCGCGACTGAAGAAACCGCACAGCCCTCAACCAAAAAGAAAAATCAAACCGTTGAAGCTGAAGCTAAGCAACCAAAACCCCATACCAAGCCGGTAATGGTTAACAGGTGTTATGTCTGCGGTAATCCAGAGGATGATCACAGAGATAAGTGTCCCCTTAAAAACGGCGATACACCAAAGCAGACCGTAACACAAAAAGTTGACGCTACCACTGCAGACGACACATCAAACGATGTCGAAGAAATAGCTGAAGTAACTTCTGTTGAAACGAAAAAAGGCTTAAGCGGAAGCCAGAAAAAGAGTCTGGCAGGTGCTGCGGCGGGTATGCTCGCGCTTGGTGCTATCTTTTACGTCGCTACAAACAAAGACAGCACACCTGATAGTCTTGATATAGAAAACAAAATTGGCGCAGCACACGAAGACAAAGCTGACGAAGCAGCGCAGGAATTCGTCAAGCGCTACATAAAACCTGCGCCTTTTCCAGCGCCGGCAAAACTGACCGAGCCGGACTTCACGACCCTCGACGAAGACGAATAACGGCCGCTTTAAACACTATTCCATCGCGATTCTGTTTAAAACATTAGCCCACCGCAGCACCAACGGCCTTAGCACCCCAAAGAGTGATATTTCTGACCAGTTGCGCTGGCATCACAAACTTCAGAACCGATGCCAAAACAAACCGGCAATTCTCTTCTCTAATTCTCTTATCTGTGACTATGTATCGTCCAACGCGCAGACAGGTCCGGATAACCACCCCTGACAGCAACTGACGACGGAAATACCAGCTTCTGCCTTTTGTTGTGATACCTTATTCCACAATCAGGCTACCAGGGTCAAAACACTGATGAAACGGTCCCGCGTAAACGAAATAATCAGACAGAGCGATGCATTTATCCAGAGCTTTGGATTTCGGCTACCACCATTTGCTTACTGGTCACCTCAGCAAATGAAAGAAAGACGCTCCAATATCACCGCTATCATCGACGCGCGTTTGGGATGGGACATCACCGACTATGGAAAGGGAGATTTCCACTCGATGGGATTAATGCTCTTTACCACCCGCAATGGCAAGCTTGACCAGCTTAAAGCGGGTGGCGGTATGTGCTACGCCGAAAAAATAATGATCTCGCGACAAAATCAGATTTCCCCTATGCATCGACATATCACCAAAGCTGAAGACATCATCAACCGCGGTGGTGCGACACTCGCGATCCAAATGTTTGAGTCGGACACTAATGGCGAGCTCGACGAATCAGCACCTGTTATTGTCGCCAGTGATGGTGAACCGAAGCATTTATCACCCGGTGATATTCTGCAGCTTGCACCCGGGCAAAGCGTAACCCTGTTGCCTGGTAACTGGCACAAGTTCTGGGGCGAAGGTGGTGATGTGCTAATTGGTGAAGTATCAACTGTAAACGATGATCTCACCGATAACGTTTTCCAACAGCCCATCGGACGTTTCTCGGACATTGAGGAAGACGAAGAACCCGTTCATCTTCTGGTATCTGATTATGATAAGTGGCTAAACTAATCCGCTATCCGCTTTAGCATGGAGTGAAAAAAACGAGATGGCATTCCAGTCAGAGCCAGACACAATCCGCTGGAAATTACATTGCAACTCAGCCCCGCAAAAAGTGTTTGACGCACTAGCCACAGATGAAGGGCGTGCGAGTTTTTGGGCAGAATCCGCAACTGAGACAAACAACTTTATTACTTTCACCATTCTTGGTTACGAGCCGTATCGAAGTCGCATAATAAAACGCACCCCACCAACACAGTTCTGTATTGAATATTTCGGCACCACTGTAGACTTTAGACTTAAAGAAAGTGACAACTTCGGTACCGACCTGACAATGCTGGCCACCAATGTCAATGACTCAATTCGCATGGAGATGACAGCAGGATGGATTTCAGTTTTGATGGCGATGAAGGCTTATGTGGACCACGGTGTCGATCTCCGCAATCACGACATAACGAGAAACTGGTCAGCTGGCTTTGTTGACAACTAAGCCACTACCAGCCTCACCCAAACTCAGATCAATTTTAGGAAAGCTCAGCACCAAGTGCTTCAACAACCATCTTCTGGAAATGGTGAACTGCATGCTCAGACAATTCACTAAGCTCTTTGTCCACAACAAAACGCCCCTGATTGTATCCCTTAGAGCGCAAACCTTTTTGTACACTGACACACAGGCCTATGTCTTCAGGTTGCAAAATATCTTTTTGATAGTCCATTGCATCGCGAAGCTGCGGACTGGGTGTTTCACTTTTCGCAAACCAATCCTGGAATTCAACCGTGCGTTCAACACCATTCGGATTCATTTGCAACACCGATAAATTAGCCTCACCCGGATAGGCCCAGATAGTCAGGTTGGGCCATAGAAACCACCCGGCATAACCAAAATCCACATCACCCTTCTCAAATTTATAAGCGTTGTTATCAGTGGATTTAACAGCATCCGATACATGGCTTGAATAAATACCATTTACTTTAGACTGGTAGCTGTCCATATCTACCAAATCGACAAAATCCCGGTGCGCTGTGTGACAGTGATAGCACTCGAGGAAATTATCAATCATCACTTTCCAGTTGCACTCAGCGTCATAGGTATCCCTTTGCGCAAATACAAGATGATCGACAGACGGACAGTAGCGTTTTATTTCATCTTCAAGACCAGGTGCCAGTTCGGTTAACGGCTTTGCCTGCGGGTTGAGATTGACCATAACGAGACCACAAAACACCTCAACTCTGACAGGCTTTAACGCAAAGTCACACTTATTAAACCCATCCATCTTGTCTGTGTTTCGAGCACCCTTGAGCTGACCATCCAGATCGTACGACCAGGCATGGTAGGGACAGACGATGAGATTGGCATGGCCGTTACCGCTGACCAGCTCATGCCCCCGATGCTGGCATACATTATAAAAAGCACGCAGCTCGCCCTCTCGATCACGGACAACAAATACATTTTGCTCGTGGATTTCAGTGGTTAGGTAGTCACCGCTATTCTGCACCTGACTGACATGGCCTGCATACCACCAGCTTTTGAAGAAGATCGCTTCTTTTTCAAGTTCATAAACGCTGTCATCCGTGTAGAACCGCGCCGGTAGCGTGAACGACTTTGCCGGGTCGACGCTAAAAGGCGCATCCCCGTTTTTTAAATGAATTTCAGCTGTGGCCATGTACTTTTCTGCCGATCTTAAGTGAGAATAGAATAAGGTTGCAAGCCCTGGCACGGTCGTGAACCAGGCCCTGAGGCGAGCAATGCTTCAGCACGGCAGCTCATAACATTGGCAGCCGGCTTCAGATTAAAGCAGTCCTGCCCATGCACACCCAGGGTCTCTATCCGTACCGAGAGTTCTCTGGTCGTCGACCTTGAGGCTTTGTCTGCAAGCTCCTGAACAGAGTGCTCCGACGCATCCGGTACCCAGCCCCGTTGCTGAAGTGAAGTCATGTGCTAACCCTTTCAATTCCGGAATTTTAGTACAGTTTTATCCAGCCTGAGTGTCTGAGGTCGACGCACCCGTCCCTGTGATACCGACTGCAAAATTCATCTCGCGGGATTGCAACTATTCCAGGTGCATACCCCGCAAATTTGCTGGATAAATTGTTATCTATTGAGTCGCGCAATAAGACTATCATTGCGCCGGTAAAATCAACTAAAACACCACAGGATTATTCATGGAGCAAGTTGTAGAGCGCCTTCTCTATCGAGCACGATGGATTTTAGCGCCTATCTATCTGGGGCTTAGTATTGCGCTGATTGCCCTCGGCATTAAGTTCTTTCAGGAAATAGTACATCTGTTTCTGCACATATTCGCGATGAAAGAAGCCGATATGGTACTGGTTGTATTGTCTCTAATCGACATGGCAATGGTTGGCGGTCTGATCGTCATGGTGATGATGTCCGGCTACGAGAATTTCGTCTCCACTCTGGACGTGGCCGAAGGCGAGGAAAAGCTAAGCTGGCTTGGCAAAATGGATTCATCGTCGCTGAAAGCGAAGATCGCTGCCAGTATTGTGGCCATCTCATCCATCCATCTGTTAAAGATCTTCATGAATGCAGAGAATATAGAGAACGACAAAATGCTCTGGTATGTGGTTTTACACATCACATTTGTATTGTCTGCTTTCGCAATGGGCTTTCTGGATATTCTGGCAGTACGCTCAAAGCGCGCAGGCTAAATTAAGGCTCAACTACCGTCCTCAAAAGAAACCTTATCTATATGCGGGTTGTCTACAGTGACCTGCATACTTGCAATGGCATCCAGCACAACCAATTTTTCGCGTGAATCTTTTTCAATTTTTATGCACTCCTCGCGATCGATATTCCAATCGGTATCAACTGCGGTGCCCGCCACTACTTCTCCGGACTTGAGCTGCAGACTCACCGGATACCTGTACAGACAGACAATTTCAATGTAGTCATGCAGATTACAACTAATCATGGATTTGTTTCACCAAATTAATGAAAAACTCACTTTACCGGCGGTGCCGCAGGAACGGTAACTTCAGTATTGTTAATGTGATTGGTGATATTGGTAAAAAAGATCGTACTAATCGCCATCGCAGTATCAACCAGCTCCCCATCAGTCAGACCACTATCACGGGCATTCTGCAACAGCTCATCGGACAGTGGACCTGGTTGATTGAAAAACGCACGCACAATGTCAAGCAATGCATCAACTCGGGCGTTAGACGTTTTTCCATGGCTGCGTATAGCCATCTGCATATCTTGATCAATACCGGCTTTGCGCGATTTCATGGTATGCATGGCAAGGCAAAAATCGCACTGATTAATCTCACTCACCAATAGCTTGATGGACTCAAGCTCAAGATCGCTCAAAGATGACTGCCGCAAGCTGGCTTCCATCTGCAGGTAGACCATTGTTGCAGGCTCACTATTGGCAAACTGCAGGTAAACATCCGCAATTTTGCCATTCATTCTGGTCGGCTCAAGTGCTGCCAGCGCCTCGGCACTTAGCGATCCCTCTTCCCGCGTGTGTAGTCTGGCCATACCTTAAATCTGCCCATCTTTAATTTCCACTGAGTCTACCTCACTGACGATTCCAGATCAGTAGCGATACCGGCCGGATGCGTTATTTCTTTCGATGCATCGTCGCAGACAAACAGCACATTGGACTTTACATTCGCAAATTTAGTCCTGATCATTCCTTACAGTTAAATTCTCCCGACATAGATCCGCGCCTGATGAAGATTCTCTGCTGGAACGTCAACGGCTTGCGCTCCGCATTAAAAAAAGATTTCGCACAGCAAATGTGTGATATCAACCCGGATATTATTTGTCTGCAGGAGATCAAAGCACAGCAATCACAAATGAGAGCACCAGTACTGGATGGATACCTCGAGTACTGGAACAGCTCGATCGTTAAAAAAGGCTACAGCGGCACAATGATGCTGAGCAAGCACAAACCGCTAGCCGTAAAAAACGGCATGCCCGGTCAACAAGCCGAAGGTGAAGGCCGGGTTATGGTTGCCGAGTATGACAACTTCAATCTGGTCAACGTCTACGCACCCAACTCGCAGGACAAACTCAAGCGCCTGCCGATCCGACTGGAATGGGATGCAAAACTCCGGGCGACCCTGCTGTCACTGGACGAGTCCAAACCCGTTATTCTCTGCGGCGATCTGAATGTTGCACACAAAGAGATAGATCTTGCCCATCCCGCACGCAACCGGGGCAAGCGCGGTTTCTCAGATCAGGAGCGCGACAGCTTCACCGAATTGCTGAACCTGGGTTTTATTGATGCATTCAGGCATTTTGAATCAGGTCCGAATCACTATTCCTTCTGGCGCTTCAACAAAGGTACACGGGAAAAGAACCTCGGCTGGCGCATCGACTACTTCTGTGTCTCCGAGACATTGGAGCGATCACTGCAAAGCTGCTATCTGTTGCCAGAAATTACAGGCTCTGATCATTGCCCGGTAGTTCTTGAACTGTCAGAATCAGACCAGTCAAACCA
>CAYPDN010000055.1:3393-14858 GCA_964409445.1 uncultured Granulosicoccaceae bacterium | reverse complement strand
TCCGGAGCCGGATGCGTGTACAGGCTTAGTGATATCCCGTCTTTAAGAAAGACGTCAAATCCCTTGGCCTGGAACTGAATTGCTTCAAGAATCTGCTCCTCGAACGCTTCAGGTGTTGTTCCATCAGGCACTACAACAGCCCCTCCCGCAACCAGTGGGTGGATAAGATCAAACACACTCGCAGAGTCCGGGCAATTTACTCCCAGATAATATCTAAAGCCCGTCAACCATCTGCGGTTGCCATAAACAAACCGCAGATCGGCATCCCAGTGGATATACGAGACGTTTAAGCGATCGACGGCGTCAAAGACTATGGCTTCAGCTTCGGCTCGACTTCTTGCTGGTTTTTGTACTGCGCTTGCTTTTTGGACGGTAGTCCCCCGATTCACAGAATTCTTTAGGCAAGAGCCCGATTTCACTGGATGTTAGACTGGAAAAGTATCAGGCAGGTGTCACTGAGGGGTGTTTTTGTATCAATTGTATCAGTGGCCTGATTTCACCCGTATCTCTTTTAACGCATATCATCACCCTCAGTGCGCACGTCCTTCGAAACCGGCTGTCTGCAAAAATCGAGTGGTTGATTAACTATGCAATATCATCTCAACGGATTTCGCGCTGGTGATCCGCATATAAAAGAAGCGGCTGAAGATCCTGGAGAAAATAGTAGTGGATCAACAGATGTATTAATTGTCGGTTGTGGTCCGGCAGGCTTAACCCTCGCGGCACAACTGTCTTCTTTTGCAGACATCAATACCAGAATTATAGAGCGTAAGAACGGTCCGCTCGAACTGGGTCAGGCCGACGGGCTGGCTTGTAGAACGCTTGAAATGTTTGAAGCATTTGGTTTCAGTGATCGCATTATTCGTGAGGCCTACAATGTCATTGAGACGGTATTCTGGGGCCCTGATGAAGCAAACCCTGATCATATTGTTCGCACTGGGCGCATTCAGGATGTAGAGGATGATTTGTCTGAATTCCCGCACCTGATTTTGAATCAGGCACGGGTGCACGATATGTATCTGCAACTGATGCAGCAGTCACCGCGTCGTCTGCAACCGGACTACGGTTGCAGTGTTATACACATTGATGCCTCTGCTGATAAAGAAATTGTATCGGTAAATCTTGAAAAAGACGATGGCAGCATTGAAACAGTCGAGGCACGGTATGTTGTTGGCTGTGATGGCGCAAGGAGCACCGTCAGAGAGTGTATTGATCTGGAGCTCAGCGGTGACTCAGCAAATCAGGCGTGGGGTGTCATGGATGTATTGCTGGTAACGGATTTTCCTGATGTCAGATTTAAATCAGTAATAAGATCCGCTGAGCACGGCAATATATTAATCATCCCCCGTGAAGGTGGCTACCTTGCGCGTCTCTATATTGAGCTTGATCAACTTGATCCCGGTGAACGTGTATCAGCACGGCAGATACAATCCGACGACCTGATTAACGCAGCGCAACGGATTTTTTATCCCTATCGTTTCGAAGTTAAGCAGTTGGTATGGTGGTCTGTGTACGAGATTGGTCAACGCCTTTGCGATAGGTTCGACAACAGTCACAAGGTGGATGGTCGAATGACGGAGCCGCGAGTGTTTATCGCAGGAGATGCCTGCCACACACATAGTCCTAAAGCCGGGCAGGGTATGAACGTTGCGATGGCAGACGCCTTTAATCTGGGTTGGAAGCTCGCAACTGTGCTGCGTGGTCTGGCACCGGCAGATCTGTTGCACAGCTATTCTGCAGAAAGACAATTCGTTGCACGCGATCTGATTGAATTTGATCGCCACTGGGCTGCGCGCTTCAGCCAAAGCGCTGTTGGGAATACCGAAGGAAAAACGAAGGCGGAAAGTGCGAAACAGTTTCAAACCTACTTTACCGAGCATGGAAGATACACCGCAGGTGTTTCAGTAAAATATAAGCAATCAACAGTTGTTGCAGACGCAGAGTATCAGCAACTGGCGACTGGCTGGATTATTGGCAAAAGATTTCATTCAGCAATAGTCACCAGACTTGCCGACGCTCTGCCGGTGCAGCTTGGCCATACCATTAAAGCGGATGGTCGATGGCGCTTGTTTGTATTTTCCAGTCAGGCTAATCCGCTTGACAGTCAATCTCCGGTCTGGCGGCTCTGTGACTATTTATCCGTTAATCCTGATTCACCGATGCGTAAATACCAGCTTGCCAATGATGATGTTGATCGTGTTATTGACTTACGGGTGATTGTTCAACAAAGCCATCAAACAATTAACATCACAGATATGCACCCGTTTTTAATGCCAGCTAAAGGGAGTTTAGGTATGCAGGACAGAGAAAAGATATTCTGTGCGATAACTAAAAATGAAACAGATATTTATGACAAGCGCGGGATAGATCGCAACGGGTGCATGGTACTGGTACGGCCTGACCAATATGTTGCGGACGTGCTGCCGTTGAATGCGACAGCAAGGCTGTCTGCCTTTTTTAGTCGCCTGTTCAATGCGAAACGCTTAGGTACGGACAGTAAGTCTCCTTAACACGGCACGGTAGTCTCGCTCTATATCTGCGTGTCGTTTGTGTTTGCCGTCTACTACCAGGTGGCGCCCTGCGGACCAGACATCTTTAACCATTCGGTCATCACCGGCGAAAACGTAACTGTCCAGCAACACATCACCAACTCTGCCATGTAAATCAATATGATCCGCATCAAGGGTTAGTAAGTCAGCCCACAAGCCAGTCTCAATTCTTCCACAATCGCGATTTGCAGCTATTGCGCCACCGCTAAGAGTCTGATCGAAGAGGTTGCGCGCCGTGGATTTTTCCTGCGTTGCAAGGGCTGCACGCGAGTTATCACGTAGTCGTTGTGAATAGTCAAGGGTTCGCAGTTCTTCTGACAGTGAAATTCTAATATTTGAATCTGATCCTATCGCCATAGCGCCACCATGCTCTAACCAGTTAAGACCATCGAATATTCCGTCACCCAAACTTGATTCAGTAATCGGACACAGTCCTGCGATAGCGCCGGATTTTGCCAGCGCTTGCGTTTCGTGTGGCAACATCTGGGTGCAGTGAATCATGCACCATTGAGCACTTAGCTCGGCGTTGTCCAGTATCCATTCAACCGGCCGACTACCCCAGGCAGCTTTTACTTCTTCAACTTCAGCAATTTGCTCGGCGAGGTGAAGATGCACAGGTTGCCCATTTGCTAGCTCGACCAGACGTGACAGATCTTCAGGTGCCACAGCACGTAAGCTATGAGGTGCCAGCCCCATTGCTGCATCAGCAGTCAGATTGCCCACCGCATTAGCAGCACCTTCATAGAGTTTGGCAAATCGGTCAAAGTTATTGCCAAAACGGATTTGACCCGGGCCGAGTTCACGACGATCACAGCCACCAAACTCATAGTGCACAGGCAACAGCGTTAGTCCGATACCACTGGTATGGGCTGCCGCGGTGATCCGTTCAGCCATCTCTGAAAGACTGTCATATGGCACACCCTTAGGCTGATGGTGCAGATAATGAAATTCAACGTTAGTAGCAAAACCCGCCTCCAGCATTTCCATTTGTACGAAAGCGGTAATCGCTTCTATATCATCAGGAGTAAGCTGATCCAGAAAGCGAAACATCAGTTGCCGCCATGTCCAGAAAGAATCATTCGGGTTGGGACCGCGTCGTTCGGTCAGGCCCGCCATGGCACGTTGAAAGGCATGGCTGTGTGCATTCACCGGCGAAGGCAGCAGTACCCCGACCGAATGATCTGCTGATGTATTGCCAGGGTTATCGTTGGCGTCACTGATAACACTCTCAATACGACCCGTTGCATTGATCTTCACCGATACGTTTTGTGCCCAGCCTGAGGGTAACAAGGCCTGCTTTGCGAAAATTGAAGTCATTGCACCCACATCTGACAGTGTTTATTATGTTCGTACGCATTATAAGTATATACCGTTTAAAACCAAGGTATTCATGCTACTCACTAACGCAACACTGGCGACGATGACCTCTGGCTTGAGTGATAAGCCCTATGGATTGATAGAAGACGGTGCTGTTGTGGTAGTGGGCGACAAAATTGTTTGGCTCGGCGCTATGGGTGATATACCGGCAGCGTTCGATAACGAAGAAGCTATGGATATAGGCAGGCGATTGATTACACCTGCCTTTATCGACTGCCATACTCATATTGTGCACGGTGGCAATCGTGCAAAAGAATTTGAAATGCGGCTTGAAGGCGCAAGCTATGAAGAAATTGCGCGTGCAGGCGGTGGCATTGTATCTACAGTGTCCCATACGCGTGCTGCAAGTGAAGACGAACTTGTTCAATCTGCATTGCCGCGTTTAGATGCACTCATTGCAGAAGGTGTAAGCTGTGTAGAAGTGAAGTCTGGCTACGGACTGGATCAGGACACCGAACTGCAAATGCTCCGAGCCGCAAGGTCACTTGCGAAACAACGCCCGGTGCGTATTAAAACAACCTTTCTCGGTGCGCACGCTGTTCCAGCGGAATTTACAGCAGGCCCTGATGCATATATTGATGATGTATGTATTCCGGCATTACATGCAGCACACAAAGAAAATCTGGTAGATGCCGTCGACGGTTTTTGTGAAGGTATTGCTTTTAATCCGGAACAAATTGAGCGTGTGTTTTTAGCGGCTAAACAACTCGGCTTGCCAGTGAAACTGCATGCTGAGCAATTGTCCAATATTGGCGGTACGCAGTTGGCAGCAAGCTACAATGCGTTGTCGGTTGATCATATTGAATACACCAATGAAAAAGATATTGCAGCAATGGCAAGCAGTGGCTGTGTTGCGGTGCTATTGCCTGGCGCCTTCTATACCATTCACGAAACACAACTACCACCTCTGGAACATTTGCGCACTCATAATGTTCCTGTCGCGCTTGGTACGGACTGCAATCCGGGATCTTCGCCACTGGCGTCTCTTTTACTTACCATGAATATGGCCTGCACGCTTTTTAAAATGACACCGGAGGAAGCATTGGCTGGAGTGACACGCAATGCTGCTAAAGCGCTGGCGCTTCAGGATTGTGGAACGCTGGAAGCAGGTAAGCGCGCAGATTTATCTGTCTGGGAGGTCGAGCATCCTTCCGAGCTTGCGTATCGTATTGGTTTTAACCCTTTATACAAACGTATATTCGGTGGTCTGCTTTGAGTGTGACTTTAACGCCGGGCAGGACCACGTTAGCGCAGTTGGAAACAATCTGGCGTACAGGTGTTGAAGCAACTCTGCATAAAGATGTTCGACCTGCCGTCGATGCTGCATTCGCATTGGTGGCGAAAGCGGCGAATGGAAATGCAGCGGTCTATGGTGTAAACACAGGCTTTGGTAAACTCGCCAGTGTAAAAATCGCTAGCAAAGACACTGCTGCACTGCAGCGCAATTTAGTTCTTTCACATTGTTGCGGGGTAGGCGAGGCGCTCGATGTAAATACTACCCGGCTTATGATGGTGTTAAAGCTGTTGTCTCTGGGTCGAGGTGCGTCCGGAGTGGCGTGGTCCACCATCGCGCAAATAGAAAACATGCTTAAGACAGGTATCACCCCGGTGATACCTGATAAGGGTTCGGTCGGGGCATCTGGTGATCTCGCGCCACTTGCGCATATGGCTGCAGCGATGATGGGTGAAGGCGATGTGTTTTATAAAGATAAGCGCATGCCTGCTTCGGATGCGTTGGCGGCTGTTGGGTTGAGTGCAATTGAACTCGGGCCAAAAGAAGGTCTTGGTCTTATTAATGGAACACAGTTTTCAACGGCGTGTGCGTTAACCGGTCTGTTTGAAGCCTGGCGCAATGCCACCGCAACAATTGTATCGGCATCATTGTCCACTGATGCGATCATGGGTTCTACTGCACCGCTGGTCGATGACATTCATACCCTGCGCGGTCATCCGGGTCAGATTGCTGTGGCGCGGGCTATGCGTCAATTACTGGCCGGATCAGAGATAAGAGAAAGCCATCGAGATGGCGATACGCGTGTGCAGGATCCTTATTGCATTCGCTGCCAGCCACAGGTTACAGGTGCTGCAATGGATCTGCTGCATTTTGCAGCACGTACTCTGGAGATAGAGGCCAATGCTGTCACAGATAACCCGCTTGTTCTTGTGGATGAAGACAGGATTGTATCGGGTGGTAACTTTCATGCAGAACCAGTAGCATTTGCTGCAGATCAGATTGCGTTAGCGGTTTCAGAAATTGGTGCTATCTCACAGCGTCGCGTAGCACTGATGGTTGATCCTACGCTTTCATTCGACTTGCCGCCGTTTCTTACCCCGGAACCCGGGTTGAACTCAGGTCTGATGATTGTCGAAGTAACAACTGCGGCATTGATGAGTGAGAATAAGCATCTGGCCAATCCGTGTTCGACCGACTCCACGCCCACTTCAGCCAATCAGGAAGACCATGTATCTATGGCGGCGCACGGTGCGCGCAGACTGAAGCGCATGAATGAAAACCTTAGCGTAATTATTGGTGTGGAACTTATGTGTGCTGCGCAGGGAATAGAGTTTCGCAAACCACTTTTAACCAGCAATACACTGTCACGCGTTTTAGATACTATTCGAAGTGAAGTACCCACTGTAGATCAAGATCGCTATATGGCCGATGATATTACCCGTGCCGCAAGGCTCGTCACTGATGGGAGTATCACAGCTGTTGCAGATCTTAGTGGCTACTGCATTGGAGAATGTACCATTGGAGAAAGTTCATGAACAATCCTGTTGATGCGCGACACAATCAACGTCAGGTATTTCCTGCGACCGGCACTGACATCAGCGCTAAAAGCTGGCTGACCGAAGCACCGATGCGTATGCTGATGAACAACCTGCACCCGGATGTCGCAGAGAATCCGCATGAGCTTGTGGTGTACGGTGGCATCGGGCGTGCGGCGCGCACCTGGGAAGATTTCGACAAAATTGTTGACTCATTAAAAGAGCTGGAAGATGACGAGACACTGCTTGTGCAATCGGGAAAACCCGTCGGTGTTTTTACAACACATAAAGATGCTCCGCGGGTTTTAATCGCGAACTCGAACCTGGTGCCACACTGGGCTACCTGGGATCACTTTAACGAACTGGATAAAAAAGGCCTTGCGATGTACGGCCAAATGACAGCCGGCTCGTGGATTTACATTGGTACACAAGGCATTGTTCAGGGCACTTATGAAACATTTGTAGAAGCGGGGCGTCAACACTTCAATGGCAACTTAAAAGGCAAATGGATTTTAACTGGTGGCCTCGGTGGTATGGGTGGTGCCCAGCCGCTGGCGGCAGTTATGGCAGGTGCCTGTTGTCTGGCAGTAGAGTGTGATGAAACCCGGGCTGACTTCCGATTGCGCACGCGCTATGTCGATGAAAAAACGGATTCACTCGATACCGCACTTGAACTTATAGAACAATGGACTAAAGCAGGTGATGCAAAATCTGTTGCGTTGATCGCCAATGCAGCCGATGTATTTACAGACCTGGTCAAACGTGGAGTTCGTCCGGATATCGTAACGGATCAGACCAGCGCTCACGATCCCATTCATGGTTATCTGCCACAAGGGTGGAACGTTGCAGAGTGGCGTGCAAAGCAGGAAAGTGATCCAAAGTCAGTTGAAAAAGCAGCACGCGCTTCGATGAAAGTTCAGGTAAAAGCGATGGTGGATTTTTGGAACGCTGGAGTTCCCACACTCGACTACGGTAATAATATTCGGCAGGTAGCTCAGGAAGAAGGGCTTGAGAACGCATTTGCGTTTCCAGGTTTTGTACCTGCTTATATACGTCCGTTATTTTGTCGAGGTGTTGGACCATTCCGCTGGTGTGCACTGTCAGGTAATCCGGAAGACATCTATAAAACAGATGCAAAAGTTAAAGAACTTATCGACGATGCACACTTGCATAATTGGTTAGACATGGCTCGCGAGCGCATTGAATTTCAGGGTCTGCCGGCACGCATTTGCTGGGTAGGCCTCGGGCAGCGTCACAAGCTTGGTCTGGCATTCAATCAGATGGTACGCAGCGGTGAATTGTCTGCACCGGTTGTGATCGGTCGCGATCATCTCGACTCGGGCTCAGTGGCATCACCAAACCGGGAAACAGAATCTATGAAAGACGGCTCCGATGCGGTATCGGACTGGCCTTTGCTGAATGCGCTGCTTAATACTGCATCCGGCGCTACCTGGGTATCGTTGCATCACGGAGGTGGTGTAGGCATGGGGTTTTCACAGCACTCAGGCATGGTGATCTGCTGCGACGGCACTGAAGATGCGGACCGACGCCTTGAACGTGTCCTTTGGAATGATCCGGCGAGTGGGGTAATGCGTCACGCCGATGCGGGTTATGACATAGCGCTGGACTGTGCGCGAGAAAACAAACTGCAATTACCGGGCATTACCGGCTGACATCAGACTCTTGAACCTGGTCACCCCGGATTCAATGAGGTAAGAGGTGTCAGGAAGTCGTGAATTTGGTTTGTTATTT
Organism: uncultured Granulosicoccaceae bacterium; assembly: GCA_964409445.1. Lineage (GTDB taxonomy): Bacteria > Pseudomonadota > Gammaproteobacteria > Granulosicoccales > Granulosicoccaceae. The sequence continues at coordinate 6,411 of CAYPDN010000055.1, read as the reverse complement.
CGATAATCTCGGACCCGGTCAGATCATCACTGTCAACAGTATCTGGTGTGCGCGGCCAGGCCGCGTTAACTATTAGCTGCTCGTCGACCGCCATGACAGGCATCGTACATTGCTTTGCATCGCAATAAACCACAAGTGCAGTGTTGCCCGGGTAAGGCGATACAATCTGGCAACTTAGAGAGTCCTGGTTTTTATCGTTTGCACAAAGAAAATTCTCACCACGTGTAACTGCAGTGTCTGTATGTTCCAGTCTTTTGCGGTGACGTTCTGCGCTTCTCTCTGCAGAATCAGTTGCGTTTTTTACTAGTTTTACACTTAACTCCGTTACGTCTAAAGTTGTTAGCTCAGCATCATAGTGAATGCTTGTTACAACAGGAATTGGGTTGCCACGACCATCCTTAGCGGTATCCTGAACAGGAAGACACTTTGTATGTCCGAGTTTTAGTAGCATGGTGCCATCGAAATTTTCAGCTCTGAATAAACTACCGCCTCGATAAACGACACCATCGTCTCCTTCTATTCCAAAATCAACGAAACGGAAAAAGTCCGGGCATGTGGCAGCACTGGCAGGAATCGACAGTGGGAAAAGTGCTGATAGGAAAATTAATAGCAATGCTGCAACCTTGCGCATGTAAACTCCTGACTTTTCTTAACGCTAAAATAGTGACAATGGATTATCGTGACAGACGTTTTGCAAAGTAACGGGCCACGGTTTTTTCTGTATTGGTTAATATTAATCCGTTTGAGCCGGAAAAGAGCAGTTTTTTTATATCGTCGCGGGCATGGTACAAACCCAGAATATGACCGATCTCATGACTCGTTACACGATATCCTTCATTGATCGGGTCATCCACAACAAAAATGGAATTAAAGCCCTGAGGTTTTAATCCATTCGGGCCTCCCAGGTTTCGCACGTAAAAAGTCCATATCGCCGCATTGCTGTTGCTTCGGTCAATTTCGATCTCTCCTTGGCGAATAGCCCTGAAAAACCGGGCAATACCTCCGCGGCCGCGCTCATGAATCAGGCCCCGTACCAGATTGCGCGGCACACTGAGACGCTGCACTTTGACGGGATCCAGTTTGATACCCGCCTGACTCCATACTTTGTTTACTTTTTGAAAATGACTTGTCATGCCTCCTATGGTGCGTTGACTGGACATGGCGACATCACCCTCTGCATCGACAATAAAAACTGCGACCGGTATGTTGAGGGTGTGGTGCTCTGTACCGCACTGCTGTCCGTTCTGAGCGATGGTCCGGGCTGGAAAATGCAAAGCTATATATAAGACAGTCATAAACACAACGAAGAACCGCAGGCCAGGTTGTTTCGTCTCTGTCACAATATGCAGATCCGGTTAAAAACGGTTTGATTCTAACAAGCTGCAACAGTTCGCAGCGAACTGAACTTTAAATTAAATATGATAGAAATTAATATAAAAACGGCATCAAGTTGCCGGTATATGGGGTTTCGCCGCATGACTTCCGGTCAAATTGAAATGATGCTGCGCAGATATAAAAATTGTATAGTCATCTCAGGTGTATAAATGAAAGCTGAGCGGGATAGAAGCTGAAAATCTTTTGTCATAGAAGGTGGATGTGTCTATCCAAATCTCATTAGTGAATCAAGCTGCCAGTCTCTGGATAATGCACGATGATATTCTTGGCTGCGCGACAATTGTGTTAATACAGGAAAATTCAGATCTCAATGAGCACCCGCGTTTTATTGGTTGTTGTTTTTCTGGCTGGTCTGGGATCGGGCTGGGCGGGTAAAACCTGGCTGGGGCCTTTTCAATCGAAAATAGCCACTATCGTCAGTGGCACAGTTGCCGGCAACAATGAAGCCGCAGCAGCTCTCAACGACGTTAACTCTCAGGATTCTGCCAGTGCTATAACGTCAACTCTTATCGGATCAAACAATGCTGCTCGCTCTGTACCTCAAAACTCCGCGGACAATCAGTCTCAGGGGGAGAGACAGCTACTGGATCAAAACGTAAATACCACGTCTGTTATCAGCCGGTTTCAAAGATTGCTTAATGAAAGGCTGTATTTTGATGCGATGGTTCTGTATCAGGAGCTGGAACCCCAAAGTGACCAGGTTGCTTCGCAACTGAAAAGCGTTTTACTGGAACGGTTAAAATTACTATCAAAAAACCGCAATAACTATGACTTCTCTGAACTCATAGACAACTATCTGGCTATTTATTACGACGATATTGATGTGCTGGTGCTACTGGCAGATTTTAATCAGTCTAATGGCAACTACCTTGAATCAGTTGATGTATATTTGCTTGCTAAAACCTATGCTTATACAGATAGTGAGCAACAAAAATTGCTCGCCCGTTTCGATACTTTCATTAAAGAAGTAGATAGTTTGTATACCAATCGAAAAGACTGGTTCTCACTGATAAATCTATATTCTCACATCAATACGTTGGGCTTGATGGCATCCCCTTATCAGTACCGGCAGGCACTTGCACATCTGCGCAGCGGAGATGAATATTTTGCCGCTGAGCAGTTCAGACAACTACTAAACGACAGTCTTGTCGGAGAGTCAGCGGCAATTGCGTTAAATAAGCTTACAGATAATACTGGTCCGGTAGCAACACCCGTCATAGCCAGTTCCGCCTGGGAGGGTTCGGAGAGTATAGCGTTGGAAAAACGTGGCAATCAGTATCTGGTTAATCTTACTGTTAACCGTCAGGATGGTGTCAAGCTGTTGATTGACACAGGTGCTTCAATAACCACACTGTCAAGGGCATCGTTTGATTCGTTAACCACTAACGGAGACGTGGAAGAAATAGACAGACGCGTTTTTCGTACTGCCGGTGGAGTGGTGATGGGCACAGTTTATTCAGTCGCAGAATTAGGCCTGGGCCCGTACTTAATAAAGAACACCCAGATTGCGGTGATTGATTTTGATGTCAGTCGCGGCTTTGACGGTTTGCTGGGGATGAACGTTTTAGGTCAGTTCCGGTTTCAGATTGATCAGGATAATGCAAATCTGCTGCTCAGCAGCAA
>CAYPDN010000055.1:0-3293 GCA_964409445.1 uncultured Granulosicoccaceae bacterium | reverse complement strand
GCAAGTCTATTGGAATAAGTATGACCTTTGATCAGAAGAAGCTCGATCGGTTGCGCAGTCGTTATGCGGAGGGTACCGGTGGTGATATGCACAATGAAGAGTTCAGTCGCATTGCGGATATGATCTTTTCTGCGAACGGCCGCAGGCCTCCACCATACGCGGGAATTCCGTCACTACTGGATGCACCGATCCGACAGCTCGATATGGAAAAGCCTGATCTCACGGGTATTGATGTCGCACTATTTGGTGTGCCGATGGACCTCGGAGTGACCAATCGCAACGGATCGCGGTTCGGTCCGCGAGCATTGAGATCTATAGAGCGGGTCGGGCCTTATAACGATGCATTGCACTGCGCACCGATACATGAAATGAAAGTCGTCGATATCGGTGATGTACCGATGGACAGTCGGTTTGATTTGACCTTGTCGCACAAGAATATCCGCGATTTCGCAGAGCTGGTTGTTAAGGCCGGTGTTATACCTTTGGCTGTTGGTGGTGATCATTCGATCAGTCATCCGCTATTGCAGGCAGCAGCGTTGAACGGCCCCGTCGGGATGATACATATCGATGCACACTGTGATACCGGCGGCTCTTATGAAGGTGAAAAGTTTCATCACGGCGGTCCATTTCGCAATGCAGTTCTGGACGGCGTGCTCGACCCTGAACGTACGATTCAGATTGGTATTCGGGGTTCTGCAGAATATATATGGGAGTTTTCGAAAGACTCAGGTATGCAGGTGGTGCCTGCACGTGAGTTAGGTTCTCTGGGCATTGATGCGGTGGTGCAGCAGGCACGGGATCTGGTTGGTGATGGTCCGGTTTATTTTTCCTTTGATATCGACAGTCTCGATCCGGCGTTTGCGCCGGGGACGGGAACACCGGAAGTCGGCGGGCTGACCACGCGTGAGGCCATGCAGTTGATTCGTGGTATGAAGGGTCTGAATATTGTCGGTGGCGATGTTGTAGAAGTTGCACCGCAATACGACCCGACAACTAATACCGCTCATCATGGTGCGCAAATGCTTTTTGAAATTTTAAGCGTTATTCAGTTCAGCCCGACAAGAAAAAAAGGAGCTGCCGATTGAGCAGTCAATTGAACTACCGGTTTAGTGATCAGGCACAAAGGCTTGATGCCGATGACGGCGCTGCATGGGAGGTACACGATCAGGCCCTGGAAATGCAGCGCGCCGGAGAAGATGTTGTGGTGTTGTCCATCGGTGATCCGGACTTTAGAACACCAGACCCGATAATCGACAACGCTGTCAGTCATATGAAGGTCGGCAGAACGCACTACTCACCTGCACTCGGGGAGCTCAATCTTCGACGCGCAGTCGCAGACTATGAAAAACGGGTATCACCTCATGGCTGCAGTATTGATGAAGTTGCGGTATTTCCAGGTGTTACCTCAGCAATATATTCTGTTATGTCGTGTTTACTGAATGCTGGTGACACCATTTTGATTGTAGACCCGCAGTACGTCGGTTACGCACCGATCACGCAGGCGCTGAATGTTGAGGTTGATCTGGTATATGCCACCGCAGAAACAGGTTTCGTTATACAGCTTGAAACTATTCTCGCGGGTATTACACAAGAGACTCGGGTGGTATTTTTAAATACTCCTGCAAACCCGACGGGTGCAATTATAGAGCGCGACACTCTACGTGAGCTTGCCAGGGTGTGTCAGCAGAAAAAAATCTGGCTGGTCTGTGATGAAGTCTATTCCATGTTCACCTTTGACAAACCCCATGTGTCTTTGCGTACCGCAGCGGAAAGTCTCGACTATCTGGTTGTTATAGACGGCTTATCCAAATCACACGCTATGAGTGGCTGGCGTGTAGGGTGGACTGTTGCTCCCGAAAAACTCACCAGACACCTCGGTAACTATCTTGCGATGTCTATATTTGGTTGCCCGCAGTTTATACAGGATGCGTCTGCTTTCGCTTTAAACAATGACGAATATTATGTCAGTGAAATGCGTGAAAAGTATCGCAAACGCCGTGATGCGGTTTGCGAGAGATTAAAAGCGATGCCCAAATTCAGGTTCCACAAGCCTGATGCCGGCATGTTTGTGATGATAGACGTCAAAGCTTTTGGCAATGACGATGCCGCGTTCGCAAAGCGGTTGCTGGAATCTGAAAAAATGTCTGTGTTACCCGGCAGCGCGTTCGGTGACAGTACCCGCGGCCATGTGAGATTTTCTCTGGTTCAACCGATGGAAGTCCTTATGGAAGGCTGCAAGAGACTGGAACAGTTTGCACTGGGTTCTGACCATTGAACAATCTGTCACGACGCCAGTTGTTCGCGTATGGCGCTGCAATTTGTGCGGGTGGTGTACCCGGATACAAGGTAAGTCACGCGAGCGATGAATCAGATGAGCTTAAGCGACATGCGTTTGCGTCATCCGCTGAGCTCGACCCGATGCGTCTGCGTGAAATTCTTGTCGACTTCGAGAGAGCTGCCGAACAGCAGAATAGAATCAAAGCTATTGTTGTATCACTCGATCAGCGAACCATCTTTGGCAAATCTTTTCGTGGTCCCGCTATTGATCGCGGGGTTAACATCAAGTCGGTTTCAAAAACGGTTGTTGCAACGCTGCTCGGTATTGCACGTCAGCGCTCTGTGATCAGTTCACTTGATCAGACTCTCGGTGAATTGACACCTGAACTGTTGCCACCTGGGTCAGGTGCGCGGGTCGCCGATCTAACACTGCGGGATCTGGTTACCATGCGTGCCGGTCTTCAGCGCACTTCTGGCAGAGCGTATGGCGTTTGGGTCAACAGCGACAACTGGATCCATCATGTGCTGTCACGGCCTTTTGTCGACGAGCCCGGTGGACGTATGTTGTATTCAACAGGTGATACTCACGTACTGGGCGCTGTTTTGAGTCAGCTGACAGGTCGCAGCCTGTATGAACTCGCAAAGAATTGGCTGGGAAAACCGTTAGGAATTGACTTCGCGCCATGGACTCGCGATCCGCAGGGCTACTATCTCGGCGGCAATGAAATGTCTTTATCACCGGTGCACCTGGTGAAGCTTGGAGAGCTGTATCTTGCTAACGGTGTGATTGATGGCAAAAGGGTATTCGACCCGAACTGGGTACAAGATGCTTTTACGCCACGCACGCAGTCATTTTACTCTGGTGATGGTTACGGATACGGATGGTTTCTGCGCGAGCTAGCGGGTGTGCCTGCGGCCTATGCTCGCGGATACGGTGGCCAGGTTCTACATGTGCTGCCAGATATGTCGCTGACGGTGGCTATAACATCCGATGCATCGCAGCGTGCTCGCAGCCA
>CAYPDN010000054.1:0-14890 GCA_964409445.1 uncultured Granulosicoccaceae bacterium | reverse complement strand
TGCACACTTTAAGGCGCAACACCTTTAGTACGCAAGTACTGCTTGAAACGCTTTTTGATCTCGAGACTTCAGGCTATCGAGCAGGCCGGTATTGTATTTTTCCCTGAAACTGTTTCATAAATGAAATTTAACCATGCACTGCTGCGATTCAGTACCTGCAGCTGTAACAAGTGATTACATTCATGATGAAGTTCAATTGCTCTTCTCTCACAACCTATCCAATACAGCTGAAGCTTCAGTAAAGAAACCTTCTGTACCAAAGTTACCGGATTTTAGTGTCAGCGCCAAAGCCACATCGTTACTAACGCAAAAAGTCCACGGCACCCCAGGAGCTATTTCAGGACCAATGTCCAATGCAGAAACACCCAGCGCCTGAGTCACTGCACCGGAAGATTCACCACCTGCAACTATAAAACGTCGAGCACCAGTATCTCTCGCAAATACAGCGATAGCTGCAAGTGCGTCTTCAACCAGCGTGCCTGCTTTTTCTACTCCAAGTTTCTCCTGTGTCGCCTTTACACTGGCGGGCTCCGCGGTTGCGTAGACTAGCGGAGCACGATACATGTCTTGTTGTGCAAGCCAGTCAAGCGCGGGCTGCACGCCCTGCTCTGCCAGTGAAATCGGATCCAGAAGATATGCTGGTGCACCGTTCGCACAATAGTGTGCAACTTGTGCGTTGGTCATCTCCGAACAGCTACCAGAGAGTATTATCGTGGACCTGTCAGGTGCCTGATGAGTCACTCGCGAGGCGTTAAGGTCCAGCAAGCCATCCTCGCTATAAAGCTGTGGCAATGACATTGCGATTGCAGAGCCGCCTGTCAGTAGTGGCATATCACGGCAGGCTGTGGCAATAGTGCGAAGATCTTCGTTGGCTACCGCATCTATAACTATATGTGCAGCATTGTTATTCGCCGCAAGCGCTGCCATCTCCGCTTTGACAGCATTTGCACCTTCAGCCACTTTAAGACGATTGATCAATTCAACCGGTCTTGTTACCTGGGGTTTAAGCAGACGCATCAGGTTGCTGTCTCTCATCGGCGTCAGCGGGTGATTTTTCATCGGGCTTTCCGCAAGTGGCTCAGTACCCACAAAGAGGTTGCCCATAAAGATCGATCGACCGTTTTCAGGAAACGCGGGACAATAGATCGTTTGATCTGTATCCAGTGCTTCCATCAACGCTTCCGCTACCGGTCCTATATTGCCTTCTGCTGTGCTGTCAAAAGTTGAACAATACTTCCAGAAGAATCGTTGTGCACCCGCACGCCTAAGCCATTCTAATGCGGCACAGGTTTCAGCAACCGCTTCTTCTACTGGCGACGTACGACATTTAAGCGCTATGACTTCGAGCGCTGCTGTATTTTCAGGCGGCTGATCAGGCACACCAATACGAAGAGATACACCGGCACCGCTGCGAGCAAGCAAACCTGCAATATCGGTCGCACCAGTAAAGTCATCGGCAATACAACCCAAAACAGTTTTCATCTTGCTATCTCGCCCTGCCTATCATGCGTCACTTATCCTGCTTCCGTTACCTGCCTCAGCTATCCCACTTCACCGGGAAGCGTTAAACGTGCATCACGCGCATAGACTTTCGCAACGGCAGCATCGTCTTCACTACCCAGCCCCATATCGGCTGCCGTTCTAAATTGACGCAGGGCAGCCTCGGTTATTGGTGCATTAAATTTGGCTGCACTCGCAATGTCGAGAACAATTCCAAGATCTTTGGGCCAGATATTAACTGAACTCAAAGGTGTGTAGTCACCATCTACAATATGTGGCGCACGGTTTTCCAACATCCAGCTGGTACCGGCACACTTTGAAATGACTTCAACAAATTTATCAGGCGTAACCCCCTGAGTCATACCAAAAGTCAGCGCTTCTGCCATGGTCGCTATGTGAACACCAGCGAGCAATTGATTAACGGATTTCATTGCAGACCCGGCACCTGCACTGTCGCCTAAGGTAAAGACTGTCTCGGCTGTGGCATCCAGAACAGATTTGGCGGCGGCAAACGCATCCGGTGTGCCAGATGCCATAACAGATAGCTTTCCGATGGCAGCTTTTGCCGCTCCACCTGAAATGGGTGCATCAAGATAGAGTACTGCGTGATCCGCACAACGCGATTCCATCTGACGGGCAAATTCCGGCGGCACTGTGGCACAGGCAATCACAACTGCTCCTTTACGCAACTGCGGGACGATACCATCATCACCAAAGAGTACACTTTCAGTTTGTGCAGCGTTGAGCACAACAACGATGACTGCATCCAGGTCTGGTGCAACCTGTTCCAGCGTTCCTGACGCCCCACCCTCCGCCTGAAAGCGTGATACCTGAGTATCCACAACGTCAAATCCGTGTGTTGAGTAACCCGCCTTCAGTACAGAACTGGCAATACCGTAACCCATGGCACCGAGGCCGAAAACTGCAATATTCTTCATAACACTTTGTGGTTCCTGAGTGGTAGACAAATACGGGTTGAACAATACCTCATGTCGCACATCTAATGACAAAAAATTTGCAGGCAACGAGACTGTGAACATCTGTTCAACGTAACTCGACATACAAGCAACGACTGCTAAACCGGTAAATTCAACTTCGCAGTTCGACCACCATCAACAGTATAGATTTGACCGGTAATAAAGCCCGCGTCATCAGATGCTAAAAACGCCGTCAATGCCGCGACCTCTGATGCTTCACCGGTACGACCGACCGGATGTATTTTACCTATCTGCTGTCGAAATTTTACCGGATCAGACATGGACTCAATAAATTCGGCATTAAGATCAGTTTCAATCCAGCCCGGTGCGATCGCGTTACATCTAATACCGTCACTACCATGATCAACCGCGACAGCTCTGGTTAACCCATGCAGACCAGCTTTAGAGGCACAGTATGCAGGGTGACGAGGGTTTGATCCTAAACCTTCGATTGATCCTATATTAACGATTACACCACCACCTTTCAGATATGGCAATGCATGCTTAATTAATACGAAAGGTGTGGTTAAGTTAATACGCAGCGTTTGCTGCCATTGATCTATCTGACATTCTTCTACCGTGCCCTCTGTCATTACCCCTGCATTGTTAATCAGAATATGCAGCGACTCTGCACGATCAATCACTTCATCAATGACGCGTTGTCCCGATGCAATATCTGAAAAGTCCACTTCTATACTTTCGAAGTCGCTGTCGGGTTGCCGTTGTGCTGTGAATACTCTGGCACCTTCTGATTGCAATCGCTGCGCTATCGCACGGCCTATGCCTGTACGTCCACCTGTTACCAGTGCAACTTTATTTTCAAACCGCTTCATGTCACCGGCTTTCCACCATTCACTTCAACGAGGGTTCCACAGAGATAGCCTGCATCACTCGACGCCAAAAAACAAACCACACTCGCAATGTCTTCGGGTGTTGCCACACGCCCCAGAGGTACCGTCTTATCAAGCTCTTGTATTGCGGTGTCTGCATTAAAACCGCGAATCTCGAAACCTGTTCTGAGCATCGGTGTATCCACTTCATTTGGACAAACCGCGTTAACACGAATACCCTGATGCGCATGATCTCGTCCCATACATTGAGTCAATGAGGCAATAGCCGCTTTGGTCATGCAGTAAACAGCATGACCTGGCCCCGGATGAACGCCCCAACAGGACGATGTATTAACAATCGCGCCACCCTTATTCATTAATGGAATTGCCGCACGACACAAACGAAATGGTGCTTCAACATTAACTGCCAGTGACAACTTAAGATCATCATCGGTGGTGCTGGTGACCGGGCCTCGCGTGATAACACCGGCATTGTTAACAACAATATCAAGTTGTCCCATTGCATTGAACGCCTGCTCACACAACCCGTCACAATACGCAGAGTCTGTCAGATCACCGGGTAGCAGAACATCTCCATGCAGCTCAGTATTGTTTTGATCAGCGACTGCAACCTGTGCACCTTCGACTTGAAGACGTTTAACTATTGCTCGGCCAATACCGCCTGCAGCACCGGTTACCAGAGCGCACTGATTATTAAAACGATTCATACTGAGTTCTCCAGTGCGACACTTTGGTGTAATTTATTAGCTAGTGCTCATCCAGAAACAGCGCTACTGCGCTCTATTGTGAGTACAGCAAATAAAATTACCGATGAATATGCTGCCGCAATGTAGCATGAAACATGATCTTCTGGTGCGACCAGGCCTTTCGTGATGAGTACACGAGTCGAGATACACTATTGGCTTTACCCCTGATCATCTGCGATAGTCCGGATTAACAAACACTCGAGCCCGCACAGAACCAGACCAACACTCACCAGCTGGCATCATATTGCCACGAATATAAAGGAACTCTAACTGTCATGAGCAGCAACGAATCTGCAACCATTCGACCACGCCGCAGCTTTATTTTCACACCGGGCTTGCGACCCGACATGTTCCCAAAAGCGCTCGCCAGTGGTGCCGATATTGTATGTGTAGAGCTCGAAGATGGAATAGCTCCGAAAGATAAAGACCAGGCACGCAAGCTGGCGCTTGAATTGTTTGACACACCACAAGTTGATGACGGCGTCGAACGAATTGTCAGAATTAACTGTCTGCGTGAGGCATTCGGCCTTGCCGATGTTCAGGCAATTCTCGCTTCCAATACACCACCGCCGGCACTTATGCTGCCCAAGGTACGTAACCCGGAAGAAGTGGTATGGCTTGATGACCTGTTAACCGAACGCGGACACAGCACAAGACTCCATGTAATTATCGAAACAAACCGGGGTCTGGAAGCAGCGTTTGAAATCGCACATTGCAGTAGTCGAATTGATGCATTGTTTTTCGGTGGCGTCGACATGGCAGCCGAGCTGCGCTGTATTAACAGCTGGGAACCATTGCTATACGCGAGATCAAAGGTAGTGCATGCAGCTGCCAGCGCAGGTCTGGACGTCATTGATGTGCCCTTTCTTGATCTCGATGATCCCGACGGTGGTAAAAAGGAAGCACAGCTCGCCAAAGCGTTAGGCTTCTGCGGCAAAGGCTCGGTACATCCCAAACAGATTGCTGCACTAAATGAAGTGTTTACACCGAGTGCAGACGAAATAGCCAAAGCCCGACGCATCACTAAAACGTTTGAGGAAGCAGATACCGGGCTGGTAGTGATTGACGGCAAGCTGATCGAGAAACCTGTCTTGCGTGAAATGTATCGGATCCTGGCCATTGCAGATCGAATCGACAATGTTCGTAGTTAGACAAGTTCTCAGCAGTTGGCCGGTTAGACTTTAAGGTAATAGATAGAGCTCCACACACCGGCAAGTCCCACTAAATTGCAGCATGCATACAAAGGCATAAATTATGGCAGGTACTCCCGCTGAATCTTGTTGTGGCCCGGGCTATGCTTCACCTGCTGATGCTATGCAGGCACCGCGTGAGAAACTGCTGTACACCATTGCAATCTATGTTGGCACCGGTATACAAAAACCGGACTATCTGGCCACAGTAGATGCCGACCCTGACAGCTCAACTTATTCTCAGGTAATCAGCCGTTGCGAAATGCCGGGCATCGGCGATGAATTGCATCACATGGGCTGGAACGCCTGCTCTTCCTGCTTTAACGATGGTGAGATGGAGCGCAAATACTTAATTGTACCGGGGGTTAGAAGTTCCAATCTGCATATAGTGGACTGCGGTACGGACCCGCGAAATCCGAAGCTACATAAAGTCGTCTCCGGCGATGAGATAAAGCAAAAGACAGATCTGTCTGCACCCCATACTGTGCATTGCCTGGGCTCCGATATTATTATCTCAATGTTAGGCGACGCTAAAGGTAACGCACCCGGTGGCTTCCTTCATCTCAACAAAGACTTTGAAATTGTTGGTCGTTGGGAAAATGACCTTGGCGGTATGAAGTTCAATTATGACTTCTGGTACCAGCCTCGTCACAACGTCATGGTCTCCAGTGAATGGGCTGCACCAAACACCTTTATGCCAGGCTTCGATCTCGAAGAAGTCGGTCATTTAAAATACGGCCGTGAAATTCACTTCTGGGACTTTGAAAAAAAGAAAGTTGAAAACACGGTATACCTGGGTGAAGACGGATTGGTACCGCTTGAAGTACGGTTTCACCACAACCCGGATTCAACCCACGGGTTTGTTGGTGCGGCTATGTCATCAAACATCATTCACTGGTACAAAAAAGATCAGGAATGGATTGTTGAAAAAATTATAGATGTTGAAAACGAAAAGCACCCGGAATGGCCCATACCGTTACCGGGACTAATCACCGTCATACTCATTTCAATGGATGACCGGTTCCTTTACTTTTGCAACTGGCTACACGGCGACATACGCCAGTACGATATCAGCGATCCACACAACCCGGTGATGACAGGTCAGGTCTGGATGGGCGGCATGTTAAAAAAGGCACCGGTGGTTAACAACGTTGAGATCGCCGGCGGACCGCAGATGATTCAGCTAAGTCTTGATGGTAGGCGCTTGTTCGTCACAACTTCACTGTTTTCAACCTGGGATAACCAGTTTTATCCCGAAATCCGGCACAAGGGCGGAGTTATGCTGATGGTTGACTGCGATACTGATAAAGGCGGTATGCAGATCAATAAAGATTTTATAGTCAATTTCGGCAAAGAACCCAATGGTCCGTCACGCTGCCATGAAACCCGCTATCCGGGTGGCGATTGCACATCAGACATCTGGCTATAAGGAGTGCGTGGCATGAATCATAAAGAAGATTACCCTGCAGATTATCTGGCTGACATTCTATCTGAGGTTAAAACCATTGCAATGGTCGGTGCGAGCGCGGATGCTACAAAGTTCAGTTATGGCGTACTTCGCGTACTGCATGAACAGGGCTACAACATGATTCCAGTAAACCCTCGTGAAGCAGGTAACGAGATACGCGGCCTAAAGGTTATCGGAAAACTGTCAGACATAGAAGAACCGGTTGATATGGTGCAGGTGTTTCGCGCCTCAGAAGCACTGCCGGGCATAGCACAGGAAGCAATTGATATCGGCGCGAAGGTATTGTGGGGTCAGATTGGTGTGTATAGTGATGAAGCCGCAAAAATGGCTGAAGACGCCGGCATGCGGGTAGTTATGGACCGTTGCCCTAAGATTGAACTGTTCCGGCCGTTCTGGAAACCGAAACTCGGACAGACCATTTAGGACTTTCGGTACAACTGCAGCTACCGCGTCAGTAAGTCACTTGAATCAAAAATCAGACAATGATAATCCAACCTACCGGGTTGAATTGCGCAACAGTGGCGTAGTGCTGCAGGTTGCCAGTGATAAACCAATTTACAAGGCGGCACTGGCCGCCGGTGTTCAACTACCCATTGGTTGCGACTACGGCGGCTGCATTACCTGCGCTGCCAGATTGATTGAAGGTAGCGTGCGTCAACCCGGTGCCTCAGCACTGAACAAAAGACAATCTCAGGCAGGCTATGTTCTGCTGTGTGTGGCTACTCCGAAAACCGACTGCATCATTGACGAAGGGGTTGACTCTCACAGCGATCTTTACATGAATCCTTTTACCGGTAAGCTGTCATCCAATTAGCCGGTATTGCCTGCCCTATCTTTTCTTACGAAGTTCTCTGTAAGCTGATAGTAGATCGCCATACCGGCTACCAACTGAATAAAGATCTGATTGATCTGAGCAATAAAGTTTACATAGCTCAGTTAATCTATCTTTTATAATATCCCGTACATCCTGAGGCCTGGATTCATCTTCAATATAGGAAAATATATTTGTTCCATCAGTTATTCCAGTCTTCTTTCCGTTTATAAATCTACTGACGCCTGCCATGTTCGCTGCAGTAAAGAATACGGTCTCGATTCGATCATTCAGCTGAGACCACTCATTAACAGACTGGTATCCGTTGTCCGTCACCAGAGATTCCAGTGTTGCAAATTCCGCGAGCTTCTCACTCCTGCCAATTTCAACGATGGTGCTGAATCCGTTATTTACAGATGAACCACGCATACGGTCATTCAGTTCTTCCACAGACTCCAGTTTTTTTCTTAATGCGACGAAAGCAGGATTTAATATCTGCATTTTGCTTATATGCAGATCAATGTCCTTGTTTGTGAGAGCATCGGAGTATGCCAGGCCGGTTGACAACATCCATGTCAGACCAATTACAATTAACTTTCTCATCAGGGTTCTCTATATTCCTGCACAGGCATCAACTAAAAATTGTTCCGGGGGCTTCTACAGTTTCTCGAATAATTCAGACACTCGCCCGAATCGTTCACCTGCAATGTACAAATCCGCTGGCACTACACAATCCCTGGCGCAACGATCTTCTATTTTTCCGCGTAACGTATCGCGTGTTTCCTCAGGCTTTGTCTGATCATCAACATATACAAAAATGTCGGTATCCTCCGTGTAACCTTCATCGTCATAAAAGATATGTCCAAGTGACGCTACCGCATCTACCGCAAAATACACCGACACCAACCGGTCGCCAGTATATGCCCAGTCATCAATGTTTTCGTATCCTGCATTTACAGCCACTGACTTCAGCTCTTTAATCTCCTGTGTGTCCCCCACCTGTTCGATCACCGTTCTATAAAAATCCCGGTTGTCGCGTGTGGCAGCCATAATTTTTTTAACTCTCTCATCGTCAGAAGAAAGCCTTTTCTGCAGGGCCTGCATCGACTTTACGAGCTGCGGACCAGTCAGCAGGAAACGGTCAATCTCTTCAACATTAAGAGTGTCGCCGGATGCACCAAACGGCAGGCATAGTAAGGTAGCTAATAGTAGTTTTCGCATATTATTTCTCCGCGTTTAAAATTAACTTCTACGGGTCCTGTCACTGGTAACCCTGAATCCGCGCATATGTTACGAAATAATATGAGATCTTTTAACGCACCACTATTAAGTCCGTCCTGGTTTTCATAAAAAAATAGCCGGTTTTTAGCGACCGTTAAGCATTTTCAGTATCGGATCAGAGTTGCCGCGTTGTGTCGCATAGTCGACCGCTGTACGACCGAATTTGTCTACAACATCTTTTCTGGCCCCTTTGGCAAGCAGCATTTGCACAATCTCTGGATGATTTTTAAAGGACGCCAGTATTAAAGGGGTGACATTTTCGCCATCAATCCAGTTTACATCGGCACCATTATCTATCAGTGACATTGCAATGGTCGTAAATCCGTCGCGGCTTGCGTAAATCAGTGGTGTGTTGCGCTGTGCATCAAACACATCAGGTGCAGCACCAGCCGCCAGTAACTGCGCAACGGTACCGGCGTCTCGAGCCTTTGCCGCATCGATAAGATAGCTGGTGTTGTTTGCGTGCGGATGAATTCGTAACCCTTTGCCCCAACTACCGATTGCAACACCATTATTGGTCTCTGCTACATGCACAACAGCCAGTGCCCCGCCAATTCGCAACGCTTTTTGCTGTGAAACAGAATACTCCCACAGCCCGTCAGCCCATCCACCGACTAAAAGCCTATCCGGGTTGCTATCGCTAATTTTGACAGAAGAAAGTCTTTTGTTTTTAAGAGTCTGATTTTCCAGCCAGGTATTCCCTGAATCCTCAGACACAAACAAACCGCTCTCAGTGGCTGCGACAATTAAACGACCATTGTCGCTGGCTGCAACCTGATTGGTTTTATTGTTCAGTATTTTTTGCCAGCTATTGCCTTTATCAAGCGAACGGTAGAGACCAGAACTCGGTGATGATGCAAACACCGTTGTACCGGTACTGTCAGCATGTACCGACCAGATAAATGCTTTGTTGAGAGAAGTTTGCGTCCAGCTAAGTCCGCTGTCTTCACTTTTAAGTACACCTTTGTTTCCACTGGCAGCAAATATCACCCCTGAATCTGTCACGGCAAAACCACGAACATCCTTCGACGGAAAAGAAACAGGGCTAAAACTCGCACCACCGTCTGATGATCGAAACAGACCATGTTTCCAGGTACCTGCCAGAAAAATGTTTGCATCTACCGCAGCCACGGCCTGCACATCTGTTGCCTGCCCGTTCAACGGCTTATTGGAATTTAGAAACTGCCAGCTAACACCGCCGTTTTTACTAACAAACAACGTTGCATCACCAGCGGCCTTGCCTTTGTTGCCGACAATTATCAGATTTTTATTGAACGGTGCAACAGATACTGAGCGGATGATTCGGCCCTTTAACTTGTCAAAGCTGCCGCTCCACTGACTCTGCGCCTGTGCAAGTGAAGGCAGCGCAATGTTCGCTGCAAGAAAAAGGATGATGCTGAGCGGGTAACTTATTTTCATGGTTTTACACTGTATTTGATTGCTTATTTGAAGGTATTCGGCTGTTTTAGTTCACAGCAGTAGTGGCGGTTACCAAAATGCACCGGCATTAACCTGAATATCTTCCATTGTCAGCGCAGGTGACAAGTCAGAACATAAAAAGGAAACCAACTCCGATATTTCTGACGTTTGTACCAGACGATTTTGCGGGTTTGAAGATTCAATCTCTGATTTTACCTGCTCATTGCTCTGGCCAGAACTATCTGCCATTTTGGAAATACTGTTTCTCAACATTTCTGTCTCCACCCAGGTTGGACTAACCGCGGTACAGGTGACACCGCTGGACGCACCCTCCAGCGCGACTGACCGTGTGAGCCCCAGCAACCCGGACTTCGACGCACAATAAGCAGCGTGAGTGGCGACAGCAGTAGTTGCCGCAGTAGAGGCTATATTAACAATCCGCCCCCACCTGGCTTCCATCATAGATGGCAGGCAACTGCGTATCATTCTAAAAGGACCATTGAGATTGGTATCAATTACCGCGTTCCAGTCATCGTCTGTGTGATTGCATACTTTGTGGTGCACCGATACTCCGGCGGAATTAACCAGAATATCCGGCGCACCATAGGTATCTGTAACCTTCGATACAAACGCCTCAACCGAAGCTGTATCGCAAACATCCAGCTGGCCTGTCAGGTATCCACTGCTCTGGAGCGTACTGTGTTCTTGCGGATTGCGACCACCGATCGCGACTCTGGCGCCACGCTGCTTTAATACCCGGGCAATATCTAAACCGATACCCGACGTCCCGCCGGTGACGATGGCAATTTTATTCTGGTGCCATAATTCGTGAGTCATTGCATCGCCATCAGGATTAATGTGAGTGATTTAAATGTTGGTAAGCCACCTGGCCCGCAACAGCCTAGACAAGATTGAGATCGCCATTTAACTCATGACGAAGTTGCCGCCAGCGGCTATAGAATTCATCACTTCCAACATGAGTTAAGCGTACGTGACGATCTCCATTAAAACCGGTGCGCGCATGCAGGACTCGTGCATTATCAAATACCAGAGCCTCACCACCCTTTAATAAATAATGCATATGGTATTTTGCATCGTAGGAATACTGAAACAGTTTTTCGAGCGCGCGATATACCGGCTCAACTAACTCGGCAGGCAAATCAATGGGCCCCATAGTCCGTTCATTCAATCTGAATTCACAAACTTCACCAAAGTAGTCCAGCTTAATAACCGGTGCTTCAGCCCGCAAACCCACCTGATCGATAAAGCGACGATGCGGAATGGGGACTCTGGTTAAAAGTTCAAATTCTGTCGGGTGACTTTTCTTAAAATCTGCAGCCAGTTTGAAACCATCAGTCATTACAGACTTTCCACCGCCATCTTCACTGGCTTTTATTGAATGAAAAATCATTATCCCCGGTGGTGGCTCGCGGAAATTTTCATCTGTGTGGGGTCGCAGCGGTACTGGCGCATTGGCAATTACTTCAGGGTCAGCTGTGGATACAATCTCGAACACACGTCCATAGTGAGTCTCACGAACAAAGCTCAGTAGTGAGGCAATTTCTTCGGTCGCATCAGATCTGGTTGGTGCGTTAGTGATCAGGCAAATGCCATAGGTACGAACCGCATCGTATAGCTTTAGCAGTTCATTGCGATCTTTTTGCGCTACCGCATAGTTAACCGCTGGCAAATTATTGGCAAACGCTGCATCCCATAAAGCCGGTTGCGGTCTTCGCTTGCGTCTCTCCTGATCGCTGTGGCAATGACTTCGAAGCCAGCTGGGATCATAGGTAGTCAGGTGACCATCTGCCAGCCATTCTATCCTGATCATGCCGTCATCGCAGACAATACGATTTGTCAGATCTTCCGGCAGCATGTTCAATTCAAAAAAACGGTGTCCGCCACTGTGGTCACCGCAATCGTCGCAGCTACAGTTATCACGCAGCCAGATTGGATGGAAAACTGATCTATGTCCATCCTGCCAGTTGATTGTGACACTGCTGCAGGTGCCCTCCACTGCGCTAACGGTATTCCCGGGCTCTACTCTATTGCGAGCTATGTGTGACGCTTGCATGACCGACCTCCAAACTTAGAACAATAGCTCTCCGCATCTCGGCAGATTTCTACGATACGACTACCCGTTGTTTGAGCGCAGACTATACCCTCAGTTTATGCTACAAACAGCATTGGGTTCAATGCTCCGACTTAAGTATCACAGGCTGAATATGAATAATAAACCGCTGCGTTCGGTCACTCCGGACGATATCAAAAAATTCCATGAAGACGGTGTGGTTCTGTTATCAGGTATGTTCGATCGGGAATGGATCGATCTGCTCAACAGAGGTTTAACCGTAAATTGCGAGGACCCGACTAATCGATCTCGCGTGTGGGACCGTGACGCAGAAGGGCGAACCATGTTTTGGGATAGCCAGGCGTGGCAGAGAATTGATGAATACCAGCAATTTATATTCGATTCGCCCGCCGCTGCAATCGCGGGCTCATTGATGCAGGCAACAAAAATCAATTTCTTTTTTGATGCGGTGTTTGTTCGTTCACCTGGCAGTCAATTTGAAACGCCGTGGCATCAGGATGAACCATACTGGTCTGTAGAGGGCTATGATACCTGCACAATCTGGATGCCATTGGTACCAGTCAAGCGCGATAATGCGCTGGCTTTTGTTCCAGGTTCCCATCGGCTTGAATCGAACTTTTACCAGTATAACTTTGGCGAGCTAAATCCCGACGGCAAGACTGAAGTTGACCAGGTAGACTTCTCACGAGTTTCGCAAACCACCCTGCCGGATATTAAAGCAGACCCCAATAGCTTTGGAGTCACAAGCTGGGACATGCAGCCCGGAGACTGCATTGTGTTTAACAGCCGTATCATTCACGGTGGTTCCGGCAAGCTTGATAATGATCGTGATCTGCGGGTGTTTACCACTAAGTGGCTCGGCGACGATGTTAGGATTAAGTTTAGAGAGTGCGGCATGGACCCGGACCACAGTGAAATCATGACCAAATACGGTCTTGCACCCGGTGACCGACCTGGCACTGATTTATATCCTCATGTGTGGACGAGGGGTGGTTAGCGTTAACAACAGCTAAGCCGCAATCCGGCCGGACGCAGATTGCAGCGCCGGTCGAATAGTCCGTGACGCGGCGAGTAGCCACGATCAACATCCATCATTGTATCCAGTTGAATTTCAACATCCGCGAGATTCGCGGCCGTTGCCATGACAGAAAGCAATTTTGCACAAATAGCATCATCGTCAAAATTCTCTTCTGCAGGATTGGAGTTTGCGAAACGCACACTGGCTACACACCGAAATGGGATAGAGGAAAATACGCGCTGCATTTCTGTCAGAATTTTTTCCTGATCCGCTTCCCACGGTATTTGAAAGACAATACTCTCAGGCTTCGATTTCCAGCTGCTCACCATTTCGAGAACTTGGCGATGGTCTGACCACGAGAATCCGCTGGAGACGCTGTGCGCAAATGGTTTACCTGTATGGCTATGACCAGCTCCGGTTAACGCATGGCCTAATCTTTTATCACAATTTGCGCTTAGAGCAACTATAGAAAGATCCGGCTCGCTAATGCTGCTTAAAGCAACATCTGTAACGCACTCGAGTGACGACAACAGCTCTACCGATTTGTCAGCAAGCACTAACCTGCGCTGCAGCAAGTGCTGCATACAAAACGCGTGAAACCTAAAACCTTCAGCGACATAGTCTTTTACTCGCTTAAGGCTTAGCGGATCAATGATATCGTCTATCGGAATGCGAACATCACGAATATTCATTTGCTTCAGACGCATAAAGACGTAATCGTTCCTGGCCCGCTTGCGGCTAAATTCTTCCATCGGGCCGTTGCACGGCAGATCGATTGATTCAAACCACGCGTGTCGAAGTGGTACTGTAATTTCGCACTTGGTCTTTTTCGAATCATCCGACCCTGCAAAATGTTCTCGATCCGGAATTTCCGTATCTGATGATCCGCGCGTCGGAATTAAGCGTAGGTGATGACCGCGCTCATAAATATCAATAACCGCGACACTATATTTCTCTTTGTCGTCCCGACCATATTCCAGTGTGGGTCCTACCCTAAACATTTCCGCGTAGTCCTGCCGGGTAAAGCTGGTTGGTGGCAATGTGTAACACTTACAATTGCCTGCACGATTATAAAAATGATGATGCACATGACCAGACAGCACCAGTTCTATTGCGTACTCATCGATCAAACCAATCAACTTACCTCGGTCAGGTTCTGCAATATTGTCATAGTGCTCTGCCTCAGAGCTTGAATGAATAAACAGCGGGTAGTGCATAAAAAGAAAAACCCTAGCCGCGACGCACTCCTTTAGAGTTTTTTCAAGCCAGGTCATTTGGGCTTCCGAAAACTCGTTTTCGCAGTTCAGCAGTGACGAATTTATTGTAATGAACAGACAATCATCTTGCCTAAAACAGTAGTAGTCACTTCCGAAGTGCGTATGAAATGAGGCGAGCGCACTTTGATCTATTGCAGCAGCAGGAAGACCCGGCATCGGTTTGTCGCCAATGTCATGATTACCTGGAACAAAATAAAGATCTGGTTTCAGAGGCTTGAAGATTTCCAGCGCAGTTTCACAGGCACTGTTGTAAGCCGGCA
>CAYPDN010000053.1:0-15086 GCA_964409445.1 uncultured Granulosicoccaceae bacterium | reverse complement strand
CCTTCACGAAAGTGCTCAACAATCATATAGCGCGGTAGTTCAGCTATATTGCTCACATTGTGGCCCCAATCTGCCAGGGTATAAATTCATGATCACCAAGACCCTGTTGCTCGCTCAGTGGTTGCTGCCCTGATGCGACCGATAGCAATAGATCGAATATCTCCTGACCAACCTGTTCAATACTCGCCCCTTCTGTGACTATTTTTCCCGCATTGATATCCATGTCGTCCTGCATGCGATCAAACATCTCTGTGTTGGTGGCGATCTTTATGCACGGGGATGGTTTGCAACCATAAGTAGATCCTCGGCCTGTGGTGAATGCCACCAGGTTGCAGCCGCCAGCGACTTCACCGGTAATAGATGCGGGGTCATAGCCCGGGCTGTCCATGAAAACGAATCCTTTGCGATCAACAAATTCGGCATAACGATAAACACCGTTCAGTCTTGTGGTACCGCCTTTGGCTACAGCGCCCAGAGATTTTTCAAGTATTGTCGTTAATCCGCCAAGTTTGTTGCCCGGTGAAGGATTGTTGTCCATTGAGCCGCCGTTGATTTGCACGTGCTGCTCCCACCACTCTATTCTTTCGATCAGCTTTTTACCGATCGATTCATCACTGGCGCGGCGCGTTAATAAATGTTCCGCACCATAGACTTCCGGTGTTTCAGCAATTACTGCGGTACCGCCGTTTTTAACCAGTAAGTCAGAGGCATAGCCAAGCGCTGGGTTTGCGGTAATACCGGACCATGCATCAGAGCCTCCGCACTGTAAGGCCAACATTAATTCAGAGGCAGGGCATGACTGACGCTTCACGTCGTTTACCGCTGGCAGCATCTCTTTGATTCTTGCGATGCCTGCGGCAATAGTTTTTTTATGACCTCCCACTGACTGGATGTTCATCGTGCGGAGCAACGGGCCGCGCTCAAGCTCTGATTGTTCTACCAGGGTGCTGATCTGATTTACTTCGCAACCGAGACCGACTAATAAAACACCGCCGACATTGGGATGCTGAGCATAACCCTGGATGACTCGTTGCAGATTGTCGTATCCATCGCCACTGTCTGCCAAACCACAGCCTGTACTGTGGGATAGTCCCACTACACCATCAATATTTGGATAGTCATCCAGCAGTGTATGATCGAATGCACTGGCAATACTTTGTACCGCAGTGGCAGAGCAGTTAACGCTTGCAATCACTGCAATAAAGTTGCGGGTGCCTGTCTTGCCATTTGCACGCTTATAACCCATAAACGTAGCGCGACTTTCTGGTGCAATCAGATCTGGCTCGCTGTTGTCAGTGCCAAACTCGTATTGATGGTCGGTATTTCTAAATTCGATATTGTGGGTGTGGATGTGTTTTCCGATCTCAATATCGTCGGTCGCATAGCCGATTATCTGTGCATATTTTGTTACCGCAGCACCTTTTGAAATTTGTTGAAGAGCAACTTTATGACCTTTAGGTATTTCGTCTGCTGTGGTCACTGTTTCGGTTTGCTCGCCTGCGGCGATATCCCGCAACGCGACCGCGACGTTATCTTGCTCACTAAGTTTGATCAGATCAGAATTGTCTGTGGAAGGCTTTGCCCAGTGAATAGGAGTGTCGTTGCTCATGCGTTGCTTCCATCAATATAATCATCAATATAGTGCTGAACTATTTCTTCCAGTGAATTGTCCAGTGGCATGCCGAGTTTTAATGCTCGGCTATTGTCCGTTTGTAAGGGCCAGCCGCTGACAATCTTTGCAATCACCTCGTCGCGCTCAAGCACATGCTCACCCAGATGGCGATTGCCCGCGACGTTTTTAAGCGCTGCCATCATTTCATTTACTGTTGCATTGATTGCTGGTAGTCCGACGCCGCGATCAGTACCGAGTTCTGCAGCCGGCAACTCCGCCAGACGAATAATTCCGTTAACAATGCTCCTGTAGCCGAGCACTGGCATCATCTGCTCTGGTGCAACCGGAATTTTACAGGGTTCTCCTGCCAGTGGTTCCCGGAACAGGCCGCTGACAAAACTTGAGGCCGCAAGATTTGGTTTACCTGGTCTGACAATCACTGTTGGCAATCGCGCGCTGCGTCCGTCAAGAAAGCCCTTGCGGCTGTAGTCATTGATTAGCAACTCACCAATTGCTTTGGTTGCACCGTAGGTTGTCTGTGGAGTTAGCTTGGCAGTATCACCAACCGTGTCAGGCATAGTGTCGCCACCGAAAGCTGCAAGTGAGCTGGTGAATACCACCCGTGCGTTGTTTTTCTGTGCTCTGATATTTTCGAACAGATATCTTGCGCCGTCCAAATTGACTTTGAGCGCGAGATCAAAGTCCTGTTCTCCGTGCCCGCTAACAATAGATGCTAAGTGAAAGACAACATCGTAGCTGTTGTCAAAAAGAGAGTTCACCCAGCTTTCACTTGATATGTCGCCAAAGCGTGTTTCTACTTTTGCGTGCTCCTTTAAACCTTCGTGCCAGAAGCCAGGTTCTGCAACATCTGCAAGAACTATCTTTTCGATGTCAGCAGAGGGAGTATTGTCGAGGTGTAGTTTGCCGCGCTGAAGGCACTCCTGTGCCAGTCTTTGACCGATGAATCCGGTGCCGCCTGTGATAAGTATTTTCATGTCGGTAGTCTTATGCGATTGTATATTGGTGAGGCGCTCGTTTCATGGTTGGCTTAATGGTTGTGGCGAGGTAGTTCTTCAGTCACGCAATGGTACGCTTCCTCAAGTTCTATGCACGCACCATGAGACAACTGTCCGACAGTTTGTCTGTGAAGAGTTTGCCAGGGTGTCTGATCTGCCGGATAGTCAGTTTTGGCGGTACGTGCTGCAAGCTCCGCTTTATCTACCAGCATGTTAACGGAGCCTTCGTTCATATCTATGCGCACCGTGTCGCCTGTTTGTAGTAACGACAACCCACCACCTTTAACTGATTCCGGTGATGCGTTAAGAATAGACGGGCTTGCAGAGGTGCCGGATTGTCTGCCGTCACCAATGCACGGCAGTTCTGTGATGCCTCGTTTAATTAGCGCATCTGGTGGTTGCATATTGACGACTTCTGCAGAACCCGGCCATCCGACAGGGCCTGTACCTCGCATCACCAGAATACAGGTTTCGTCAATATTCAAAGACGGGTCGTTGAGACGATCGTGATAATCTTCTGAGCCTTCAAAGACTATGGCACGGCCTTCAAAAACACCGTCTTTTAAAAAGCGTTCTCGAAATTCATCACTGATGACACTGGTTTTGAGTACTGCAGAGTCAAACAAATTTCCAGACATAACTAAAAATCCGGCGCGCTCACGGATGGGGGCCGCAAATGTTTTAATAACTCGCTCATCACAGGTTGTTGCATTAGAGCAGTTGTCACCCATTGATTTACCATTGACTGTCAGTGCATTGTTGTTGAGCTTACCCGCTCTTTGTAATTCTCCCATCACAGCCTGGACTCCGCCGGCTCTGTGGAATGACTCTCCCAGATATTCACCTGCAGGTTGCATATTTACCAACAGAGGTATGTCATAGCCATGTGACTGCCAGTCTTTGATGTCGAGTTCTACGTTCATGCACTTGGCTATTGCATTGATATGAATCGGCGCATTGGTTGAACCACCGATTGCTGAGTTCAGTTTAATGGTGTTTTCAAACGCCTCACGGGTAAGGATCTTTGCAGGCGTTAGTTCTTCATCAACCATAGCAACAATGCGTTTGCCGGTTTCATAAGCTATTTGCAATCGCTCACGATAAGGTGCCGGTATTGCAGCGCAGTTTGGAAGTGACATACCCAGACCTTCGGCCAGTGCATTCATTGTTGATGCGGTGCCCATGGTATTGCAGTGCCCGGGAGATGGTGCTGCTGATGCGGTGATCTCCATAAATTCGTCATAGTCTATTTCGCCTGCGGCAAGCTTCAAGCGTGATTCCCACACTATAGTGCCGGAGCCTGCGAGTTTGCCGTTGTGCCAGCCGTCGAGCATTGGCCCGCCAGATAAACATATGGCAGGCAGGTTTGCGGTGGCGGCAGCCATTAAGCAGGCGGGTGTCGTTTTGTCACAGCCGGTCGTGAGCACAACGCCGTCAATCGGGTAGCCGTGCAGAATTTCAACCAAACCCATGTAGGCGAGGTTGCGGTCAAGTGCCGCAGTTGGCCGACGTGAAGTTTCCTGGATTGGGTGCACGGGGAATTCAATCGCGATCCCGCCAGCTTCACGGATGCCTTCACGGACGCGCTTGGCGTTTTCAAGATGGGCGCGGTTGCAGGGTGACAGGTCGCTGCCAGTCTGTGCGATGCCAATGATCGGTTTTCCGGACTGCAGCTCATCGCGTGTCAGCCCGTAGTTTAAATACCGCTCAACATAAAGTGCCGTCATAGACGGATTGGCGGGGTTGTTGAACCACGCCTGGCTGCGACGTTTAAATTTTTTTGGTTCTCGGCTCACATGTTCCCCCGGGCTTGTCTGGCGGTTATGCCATAAAATGGTGCAGGTTCAAATTGCGCCCGCACCGTATTGTGCTCAATAATACACGCAAACGAAGCTTGTCTGCGTTTGTCAGAGCGGAGTATCTGACTTGCCTGAGTACCTAATTTCATTCGGAACTTTTAATGTCACTACATCCTGACCTTGATTTGCAGGGTACTATCCGGCCCGGGCTGGATATTCTCGCCAATGAAATCGTTATCGGTTTGAAGAAGCGCCAGCGCTATGTATCAAACCCGAAGATCTACCAGGCGGGTTTGGTGGTGCCACATCCGGAACAATCGCTATTGATCTATGAGCTGAGCCGCATCGAGCAATGTCATGCGGAGTTGGGTCGATATGCGTTTGCCGCACAGGATGCATACACTGATGTGTCTCAGGTTGATAGCATCCTTGATCGCAAGGCACCCGAGAGCCCGGTTAGAGATATGGCAAGTGGCGTCGGTCAGCGCATCATCGAGTTTTATAAGGGCTGGATAGAGGATTATTGCGACAGTTCAGACAGTCCTGAAACCTATGGTCAGACAGTCACTGCCGATGTTGATGTACTGCTTGCGATTATGGAACGGGTAAATTTAGGTAAGCAGGTGGCTGAATCAAAATTTGTCGAGCTAACCGATGACTTTATAGCCACCGGCGGTGATCGCGAAGGGATGTTGAAGCTTATTGTGAGGAAAGATCGCGAACAGAAAGTAATTGAGCTATCCAGGAATCTTGCTAATCACTATGAACTGACGGAGGCTGCTGCAGTTGATGTATTTGAGTTTATGATTGATGTGACTGTTGATATAGAAGTTGATTATCTGCGGATGCGTATTAACGACGGGTGAAAACACGCCTCTGCAACAACGCGATTTGTCTTAAACAGCTATACCACCGGTATACTCATCGACCCCAGACCATCAATGCTGATGTCCATCACTTCACCTTTATTTATCGGCCCGACACCTGCCGGAGTTCCAGAGAGAATGACGTCACCAGCAGCTAACGTAAAGTAGTCTGAGAGATAAGAAATCATCTCAGGCACTTTCCAGATCATTTGATTTAGATCTCCCTCCTGCTTCACCTCGCCTGCTACTTTTAATTCAACTCTTCCTTCACTTAAATGACCGACTTCAGAGACCGGATGGATTATTCCGACTGGTGCTGAGCGTTCAAATGCTTTTCCAATCTCCCAGGGGCGGCCCATTTTTTTTTGCTCACCCTGCAGATCACGTCTGGTCATGTCGAGAGACAATGCATAACCATAAACATGATCAAGTGCCTGCGCTAAAGCAATGTTGTCACCACCGGACTTGAGCATCACTGCCATTTCGATTTCATAATGCACGTTGGATGATTTTGGCGGGTACGGGAACTCGCCCGAGGGGTCGAGATTATTGGGGTTTTTCTGAAAGAAAAATGGTGGCTCGCGATCAGGATCGTGGCCCATTTCTACTGCGTGTGCAGCATAGTTGCGTCCAATGCAATAGACGCGTCGTACTGGAAATTTAGCGTCTGTGCCAGACACAGGCAGGGACACAACCTCGGGAGCATCAAAGGTAAAATTTGCCATATGCAGTCCTGATCTGTTTGTTAGTGCGATATACACCAATCGCGATCAAGTATGCACCAAACGTAATTTCAGTTGCAATGCTGATCGACCAGGCTGCTACTCTCTGGTCGTGTAGCTTGCGTAGGGTTCAGCAGTTACTGTCGTTACTACTTATTTTAATTTCGCTAAGAGAAACTCGATAATTTCACCGACAGCTACGTCTGTCGATTCATCATCCGTGCGACCTTTAAACTCAACCACCCCTTTCGCAAGCCCTTTGTCACTCATTACAACACGCATCGGAATGCCGATGAGCTCCATGTCTGCGAACATCACACCGGCGCGACTGTCTCTGTCATCCAGCAATACATCAATACCAGCCTGCTTTAGTGAGCCATAAAGTTTTTCGACTTCGGCTTTTAGCGATTCAGATTTTTTCATGTTGATAGGCACAATCGCGACTTCGAACGGGGCTATTGGCAGTGGCCAGATAATGCCGTTGTCGTCGTTGTTTTGCTCAATAGCAGCAGCTGCAACCCGGGTTATACCAATGCCGTAACAACCCATCGACATAAGACAGGCCTTGCCGTTTTCATCGAGTACACTAGCCTGCATCGCGTCGCTGTATTTATCACCCAGCTGGAAGATATGACCAACTTCAATCCCGCGCATGATTTGTAGCTCACCTTTGCCATCGGGTGATGGATCACCGGCTTCTATGTTTCGCAGATCTGCAGTGGTTGGGGCGTCTGCGTCGCGATCCCAGTTGATACCGAAGTAGTGTTTATCTTCTATGTTGGCACCGGCACCGAAGTCAGACATCGCAGCTACTGTGTGGTCTGCTATTACCGGCATTGGTAGCTTGACCGGACCCAGTGATCCCGGGCCTGCGCCCACTGCGTTGCGAATTTCCTCATCACTTGCAAACTCCAGTGGAGATTTAACCATCGGGTGATTGTTGGCTTTTACTTCGTTGAGTTGATGGTCACCACGGACGAGCAGCGCGATGAGCTCTGAATCGCACTCTTCAGATGCATGGCAGATAAGCGTTTTGATGGTTTTTTCAATCGGCAGATCAAAGTTGTCGATTAATGCCTGAATAGTTTTAGTATCCGGTGTGTCTACCAGTGACATCTCCTGAGTGGGGGCTGCGCGTTCATCAGTACAAACTGCTTCGGCTTTTTCAAGGTTGGCGGCGTAGTCGCTTTGCGTTGAATAGGCGATGGCATCTTCGCCACTGTCTGCAAGGACATGAAATTCTTTTGAGCCGGAGCCACCAATAGCACCGCTGTCTGCCTCCACAGGGCGGAATTTTAAATGCATTCTCGAAAATATATTGCTGTAGGCCTGATGCATATCATCAAACGTTTGCTGCAGTGACTCAGGTGATATATGAAAAGAGTAGGCGTCTTTCATGATGAACTCGCGACTGCGCATCACGCCGAAGCGTGGCCTTACTTCATCACGGAACTTGGTTTGTATCTGGTAGTAGTTCACCGGCAGCTGTTTGTAGCTGCGCAGATCACGGCGCGCGATGTCGGTAATGACTTCCTCGTGAGTAGGCCCCATGCAGTAGTCGCGCTGGTGGCGATCCTTAAACCGCAGTAGTTCAGGGCCAAATTCTCCCCAGCGACCGGATTCTTCCCATAGCTCACTCGGCTGCACCGCGGGCATCAGTAATTCGGCCGCACCGGCATTGTTCATTTCTTCTCTGACGATATTCTCGATTTTGCGCAGCACGCGCAAACCGAGTGGCATCCAGGTGTACAACCCGGCGGCCAGGCGGCGAATCATGCCAGCGCGCAACATTAGCTGATGGCTGATGACTTCGGCATCGGCTGGCGACTCTTTGGTAGTCGCTATCTGGAGTTGGCTGGTGCGCATAGGTTTCTGGTAGTTAAGTTAATGTTGGTGCGGTGAGGCTTGCTGTAGGATAGCCGTCCTGCTCGCATAATTCAGCGGTTGGTGCCAGTTTGGCACACGGTCTGCCCTTACTTTGAAGTGGTCCACTGTCTTGAACGGTCAAACCGGCCGAAAGCGATGGATCCACGGGCATCGCAACCCGCACCTGCATTGAGCGTCATCAAAATGACGTTTGCGGTTGCCGGACAATGAACTATCCAACCCAGGTATCGACAAAAGAAGAGCTACCAGCCTCCGGTTACATCACTTTCGGAAAGCACAAATTGAAGGCTAAAAGTGATGGCTAAAGGCAACGTTTAGAACATTATAAAATGATAGAGCCGATTCGCGAATGGTACCAGCGGAATTTTTCTGATCCGCAGGCCGTAATTCTGGCGCTGCTGTTGATATCAGCTTTTCTGCTGATATGGCTGCTGGGCGGAGTGCTGGCGCCTGTATTGGTGGCGTTGGTATTTGCCTATTTGCTGGACGGTGTCGTTACAGCGATGCAGCGCTATCACATCCCACGACCGCTGGCAGCTGCCACGGTGATGCTGGTGTTTGTATTTTTCTGTCTGTTGTTATTGTTTGGTGTGATGCCTCTTTTATCACAGCAGATTACCTCACTGATAAGAGAGCTGCCAAAGATGATTGCCTCAGGCCAGGGGCAGTTGCAAAGATTGCCTGAACTGTATCCGGCCATTTTTACTACCGAGCAAATTAACGATCTGATTATTGATGTGCGTAGTCAGGTTGGGCGTTGGGGGCAGGGCTTTCTCTCTTTCTCTATTGCCAGTGCACTTAACCTGTTTGTGATTGCAGTGTATGTGGTACTGGTGCCGCTGATTGTTTTTTTTGCACTCAAAGACAAGCCAATGCTAATGGACTGGGCACGAGGTTTTATGCCTAACCGAAGCCAGCTCGCAGAGAAAGTCTGGACCGAAGCTGATGCAAAAATAGCCAATTATATTCGCGGCAAATTTATCGAAATTATGATTGTGTGGCTGGTCAGCTATATCACGTTTGCACTGATGGATCTGAACTATGCTGTGCTGCTTAGTTTTCTGGTGGGCATATCTGTGATCATACCGTTTGTCGGCGCAGTTGTTGTGACACTGCCGATCGCGATTATTGCCTACTTTCAATGGGGTTTTACTGCAAAGCTTGGATACCTTCTGGTTGCCTATCAGATCATTCAGATACTCGATGGCAATGTGCTTGTACCGTTGTTGTTTTCCGAGGTGGTTGATCTGCACCCGCTGGCAATTATTATCTCTGTGCTGTTCTTTGGAGGCCTGTGGGGAATACTCGGTGTGTTTTTTGCCATCCCGCTGGCTGCACTCATGCAGGCAGTGCTCGACGCCTGGCCGCAACATCGCGGTGGAGGGGTCGGTGAGACAAACACCGAACCGGTGGAACAACCGGTCTCGACGCAGCAGAAGTCAGCTTAGTACTATCGGATTGCATCGGCGGGCTATTTAAATAGTCTGGCCAACTCTGCTGTGCGATCCAGATTCGCATGCGTAGTGTATTTTTTTCGATACGTATGATCTGTGCGTGATCACTATTCCAGCCCTTTTTCACTTCTTCCCGTCGCAACTTAGACAGTCGAATAGCGCACGCGATGCTGTGCTTGTCACGCCTTGGCGTGGGCAGTAAGCTGTCGGCTTCTTATGGTTCTTTTATAGAGAGGCAGACCAATGTTCCAGGGCAGTATCGTAGCAATTGTGACCCCAATGCTGGATGACGGCGCAGTAGACTTCGATGCTCTGAAAAAACTGGTCAAATTCCATGTAGATGCCGGTACCGATGCCATTGTGTCGGTCGGTACAACGGGTGAGTCTGCGACATTGAGTATGGCAGAGCACTCCGAGGTTATTCGCAAGACAATCGAATTCGCAGACGGTGCTATTCCTGTTATTGCCGGTACCGGTGCCAACTCGACTACCGAGGCACTCGAGCTGACGGCAAACGCCAAGGCTGCCGGAGCCAATGCCTGTCTGCTGGTTACACCCTACTACAACAAGCCAACCCAGGAAGGGCTGTACCAGCACTTCAAAAAAATTGCAGAGTCGGTGGATATTCCGATCATTCTCTACAATGTTCCAGGCCGCACCTCAGTCGATATGACTGCAGCGACTACCGCGCGGCTGGCTGCGATAGATAACATCATCGGTACCAAAGAAGCGCACGGTACGGTTGAGCGTATAAAAGAAGTGTTATCTCTGTGCCCGGACGACTTTGTGGTAATGACCGGTGATGACGGAACCGCCATGGAGAGTATTTTGGCCGGCGCACGTGGCAACATCTCTGTGACAGCCAACGTTGCACCGGAAATCATGGCTCAGATGTGTGCGGCAGCACTAGCGAAAGATGATGCGAAGGCTCGGGAGCTTGATGCGAAGGTCAGTGACCTGCACAAGTATCTTTTTATCGAGTCGAGCCCAATCCCTGCGAAGTGGGCCCTGCAGCAAATGGGTATGATCGGCGCAGGTATTCGTCTGCCACTCACACCGCTTGATGAACAGTACTATGGCGATGTGACCGGTGCGATGAAAAAAGCCGGTATTGCCTGACTTTAGTTTTCAGCAAAATAGGTTTGGCTGTCTGTACTGGATTATTGAGTGCAGAGTCTGGCATTCGAACATAACTAACGTTCAGCCTGTTGGGGTTATCTTTTGAACACTAATCATGCAGTGACACCCGCACTGGTTTACGGATCTTTATTGGTTGGCGGAACAGCGGCATGAGTCTGCAATTTGCAAGCTTAGGTAGTGGTAGCAGCGGCAATTCAACGCTGGTACGAGTTGATGATACTTTGCTGCTGGTTGATATCGGTTTTTCTGCCAAAGCCATTACTGAAAGACTGGCGACGCTTGATGTTAACCCTGCAGATCTGCATGGCATTCTGATTTCGCATGAACATTCGGATCATGTAAAAGGCTTGTCGGTGCTGGCGCGCAGACACAACCTGCCAGTCTGGCTAACGCGCGGTACCTGGCAAAAACTTAAAGATAAAAAGTTGCCGTGCGTTGAGTTTATTCATCCTCACGGTTCGTTTTGTATTGGTGACGCCAAGGTCACGCCATTTCCAGTACCACACGATGCAGCAGAGCCTTGCCAGTACATTGTTGGCGACGGCAAGAGGCGGGTGGCAATTGCCACTGATATGGGGTTTGTCACTGAATATGTCCACGAGCAGCTGACCGGCGTCGATGCTTTGTTGCTTGAGGCAAACTATGACGGACAGATGCTAAGCAATGGCTCTTATCCGTGGGCTTTGCGCAAGCGCATTGATGGAAATTACGGTCACCTGAGCAACGACCAGTCGGCAGCCCTTGCCGCCTCTCTCGAGCATGGCGGCTTGCAGAAACTCTGTCTTGGCCACCTGAGCGAAAACAACAATACGCCGGATACGGCGCTGGATTCTGTTGCCAACAGGTTGCGTCGTGCAAATGACGACGTGCATGTTCTGCAGAGGTATAATTCCAGTCCCTGGTACGCAGTAGCCTGAGAAATGGTCTGAGAAATCGTGCGTCTGACCGGGCATCCGGAGACTTTGTGTTTTGTGGTGCGCTGTTCGGGAGGCAAATCAACAGACCTGGCTACCAGTCGTATTTGACACTGAACTCAACCTAAAGAATCAGGACCTCAGATGGCCAGCAAGTCTAAAGCGGTGGTGTTTGATAAGAACCCCGGTCGCAATGCGCAAACCTATGGCATAGCCCGCCAGCTCAACACAGATGAAGATTTGATCCATGAGCCGTCGGTCGGTGTTGTGGGTACCAAAGGCGACAGCCAGTGTTATATGGGTGTGCAGCGCAAAGTAGAGGCAATACATGAATGCCTGCGCCAGAGTTTGGGTACGGGTAGTGGTCAGATGCGATTGCGTCTGGTGCAGCCTGAGTACACAGTCGCCACATCGGATGGCATGCGTAACGGCACGCGTGAAATGCGCTATTCATTGATTGGCCGCGAAGTCACCCACGACACGATCTGTGAACATCTTAGTGCAAGTGGTCTCGAAGGTACGATTGCTGTGGTTGCCTGCGACAAACCACCGGTTGGTACACTGGCGGGAATTCTTGAGCACAATCGTCCTGCGATCATTATGTCTGATGGTCCGATTCGACCGGGTGTCGATTCTGTTACGGAGCAACCGATTGATATCATCACTGGTTTTCAGGCCGCGGGTAATCCGGATGCAGATCTTAAAAAACGCATCGCTAAGGAGTCGTGCCCTGGATACGGCAGCTGCGGTGGCATGTTTACCTACAACACCATGCAAACCTTTATTGGTGTGGTTGGTATGCAGCCCTTGCATATGGTGTCACCACCTTCTGATGATGAACGTCGGCTAACTGAATTTCCGCAACAGCTGGTCACCTACCTTAAAGGTTTGATTGAGCGTGGCCATACACCGCGTGACATCGTCTCACGCGATTCCATTCGCAATGCAGTGATTGTTTCGATG
Source organism: uncultured Granulosicoccaceae bacterium (assembly GCA_964409445.1). GTDB lineage: Bacteria > Pseudomonadota > Gammaproteobacteria > Granulosicoccales > Granulosicoccaceae. The sequence continues at coordinate 2,713 of CAYPDN010000053.1, read as the reverse complement.
GCGGTTGGCGGTTCTACCAATGTGCTGTTGCACGCACCAGAGATAGCACGCGCTGCAGGCTTTCGTAGTTTTGCAGAGGACATAATGTCACCTGAAGAGTTTAATCACTTGTCGCAGCATGTAGTGCCGGTATTGACCGATGCTCGACCGTACGGCAATTACTCAATGGTTGATATAGACCAAAAAGGCGGTATACAGGTTATTGTTAAAGAGCTTATGAATGCCGGACTGCTCAATGGTGAAACACTGACCTGCACTGGTGAAACACTTGCAGGGCAGGTCGAGCGGTTAAACACTGCCAATGTCGACGGTACGGTGATTTATCCAGTTGAAAAACCCTATAAAGACACCGGTGGTCTGCGTGTTTTAGGTGGCAATCTGTCACCTGAGTACAGTGCGGTGTTAAAGCTTGCAGGCGTTGAAGGCGGGCTTGAAAACAATCGCTTTGTGGGCAAGGCGCGAATATTTAATGGCGAGCAGGCGCTCCTCGATGCTCTGGAAACCGATGCCGATGGTTTTGCCAACAACGATATGGTGATCGTCAGATACGAAGGTCCAAGTGGTGCTCCCGGTATGCCTGAAATGCTCGACTCAACCTCTCGTATTACAACGCTCTGTCGCGAGCGTGAAATAGTTGTCGGCATGATGACAGACGCAAGATTCTCTGGCGGATCGGTTGGACTGGTAATAGGTCACGTAGGTCCTGAAGCAGCCCTTGGTGGCCCTATTGCCTTAATTGAAGAAGGTGATGAGATCATTGCAGATCTTGATGCTAACGAACTGAATTGTACCCAGCTGCAGGATGATGCAACCTTCAAAGCACGTAGTGCTGCGTGGCAAAAAACCGTGGCAGACAATGGCGGTATCCACCCGTTGTGCGGTGAGGTTGATACTCGCTTGTTAAACCGCATGCGTCGGTCTGCAGTTTCTGCGGTTTATGGTGCTGGTATGCATCCGGATCGTGAGTTGTGGGTGCCAGAGCCACGTGACCCTGAACAGTCTGGTTTTGTGCCGCAGAATAAATATCGTGAAGGTACGCAAAAGGCGTTCAGTTGATTCCAGGGGCATGCTCTCGCTACGCAGACTTCTACCGCGCAGGTCCCTAATTAAAACCTTTCAACGATTAATAGCGGGTTAACTATGTCACTAAGACCAGTAACATCCACCCAGCTCGCACAGCCGACCACCGAAGGTGCAGGTGTAAAACTGCATCGCGCCTTCGGTTTTCAAAACCCGGATCAGTTTGATCCGTTTTTATTGTTTGATGATTTTCGCAATGATCGGCCTGAAGATTTTCAAGCGGGTTTTCCATGGCATCCGCATCGTGGTATTGAAACGATAACCTACGTGCTAAACGGCACGGTTGAACATGGTGACAGTCTCGGTAACCAGGGCACCCTTGGTCCCGGTTCTGTGCAATGGATGACCGCAGGTTCCGGCATATTGCATCAGGAGATGCCGCAGGGTAATGCCGAGGGACAGATGCATGGATTTCAATTGTGGGCCAACCTGCCTGGTGCATTAAAAATGACAGCGCCTCGCTATCAGGATATTCAGGGGGGCGACATTGCAGAGGTGACTGACGACGATGGCACTCGAGTAAAAATAATTATTGGTGACTTTCGCGGCATTAAAGGTCCGGTGGATGGAATTGCTGCTGACCCACAGTACCTTGATATATCCATACCGGCTGGAGTTCGTAAAACACTGCCGATAGACACTTACCGTCGTGCCTTTGCCTATGTCTTTGAAGGCGCGGGGCAGTTTAGAGATGCATCAGATCCATCAGGTGTACTGGTAGAGAAAGAACTGGCAGGCCAGGAAGTCAACATTCGAGACCAAAGCGGCAACCGCACGCTTGTACAGTTTGGCACTGGCTCTGAAATCACAGTTCAGGCAGGGGATCAAGGTATTCGATTTTTACTGGTGTCCGGTGCGCCGATCCAGGAACCTATTGCCTGGCACGGTCCGATTGTGATGAATACTCGTGAAGAGATAATGCAGGCAATGAACGATCTTAATAACGATACTTTCATTAAGCCGCAACATTAGTACTAAGTATTGTGCAACTTAAGTTTTGCGGTAATTATTTTTTAGATTGAATTATAAGGAAATGCCATGAAAGCGATTCTCGGTACGATGACATTTGGCGATCAGGTTGATCACGATGTGGCATCCGGCATGGTTAAATCCTTCTGTGCTGCGGGCCACAAAGAACTGGATTCTGCTTATGTGTATGTTGCCGGTGCAACCGAAAAGCTGTTAGGTGATCTGAATCAGCGTGGTGGTTTGAAAGGCTGTGAAATAGCCACCAAAGTAAACCCAAAAGAGGGTGGTCTGACACCTGAATCTGTCGATCATCAGCTATCCACTTCATTGCAACGGATGTCAGTAGATGCTGTCGATCTTCTCTATCTGCATCAACCAGATCTGGATACCCCAATTCTGCAAACGCTGCAGGCACTGGATAAGCATTATCAATCGGGCAAGTTTAAAAGATTTGGGCTTAGCAACTACGCGGCATGGCAGGTGGCTGAAATTGTCGGTATCTGCGAGCAGCGTGGTTATATCAGGCCCACGGTTTATCAAGGCATGTATAACGCGTTAACCCGGGACGTTGAACGTGAATTATTTCACTGTCTGGATAATTTCGACATCGCTTTTTATGTTTATAACCCATTGGCTGGAGGGATGCTTACCGGCAAACACTTAA
>CAYPDN010000052.1:0-15223 GCA_964409445.1 uncultured Granulosicoccaceae bacterium | reverse complement strand
ATTTTACACAATCCACGCAGATGCCTCAAACCAGGTTGGCGTGCAGCGAGCTGTTTTGAGCAGTCACTCGCAAGACAATCTGATCTAAAACCGATCTGGCTGCCGGAGCTGCTGCGGCTCCGTAAGAGCCTCTCTGCAGGTGATTAAATTCACTCGTTAGTAACTCGCAGGTCAAAATTTGGCGCAGGAAATCATTGCTCGAACAGAACCGGAAACCTGTGTGTAACAAAGTCACATACATAACGGCCGGGCTCGACTAGCCTACGACGACAGGAGTTACACAGCACTACGCAACGATTTGGTGGCAGTCAGGCCGCCTGTCGCGGGTGGCTAGTAAAAACTTATAAGGGCTCAGCTCCCATGAAAAAACTATTAGTATTATTAGCCTGTATATTTGCCGGCTCTTTAACGGCTGCTGATTTTCCAGAATCTGCCGGCGTTTATCTCGTTGACTCAAAGCAACAGGAAACCAAAATTGGTGATGTGGGGTTTTCTGATGCAGGCAATGGTGGAACATCACTACAGCTAACTATTGATACCAGCATGTTCACGGATCATTTCCTCTCAATGCGTCCGTTCCGTTGTATTGAAGGAGACAGTGAGTGGTTTTGCTATCTTGAGTATCCATACGACCTGCGCTCAGTAATAACCAAAGATGATTTAAGCGATCTTGAATACCAGCTTCTTTTTATTCGCAAAACACCTTCAGAGTTTGGTATCGATGCATGGAATGGTTTGTACTATAAGCTTCAGTTATTGTCGGACGGCACAATAACTGGAAAGCTACTTGAGGGTGACCTCAATTCGTTGCAAAGCCCTCCCGGTGAAAAGTACGCCAAACCAGTGGATCTGGGGGAATTTATACCCGCTGACGAATCGAGACGACTATTTCCCACAATTAAGATCTATTAACCGACTATTGCCATTTACCCGGCGGTTAATCTGCTTATCGAGATAATTGATGTTGTTGTTGCAGTGTGTTCCTGGCTACTGCTTGAATAAATTCACTTTGATCAGACTGTCATTTCAAATAGATCAATTGTATTCCGTTGAGTTCGAATAATAGAGACCTTGTTTTTATTGGCGGTGGCCATGCACATGCCCTTGTGTTGCGTGAGTTTGGTGTACGTCCTGTTGCAGATACAAGAATAACGTTGGTATCAGAGCAGACTCTCACTCCGTATTCCGGAATGTTGCCAGGCTTTGTGGCCGGCCATTACAGTTATTTAGATACACACTAGGCAGGAAACCGCAGTCGGTTGCCGCAGTGGGATTACATTATCGGGTACGTGGGTGTGGAAGCTCAAGAACCATATCGGTCAGAAATTTATGCGGCTTCTTAAAGGGCTGTAGCTTGTCGCAGCTAGTAGTCTTGTGCGTTCAGAATATTCGAATCTGAAACCGCTCACACTATCGATCCAGTTAACGCTGTTGTTCAGTCGTTTTTCAATCCATGAATTTAATTCACAGGTCTATGACTCCGCGGCCCTCTAGTACTTTTTGCCAGCCGGTCGCAACATAGAGCTATCCATTCAATGAGTTAAATCCATGAAAAATTTACTTAATTCAATTAAAGGTAATGTTGTCCAGTTTCGTAGTGAAGAACGCAAGGTTGGTCGCGCTGAACGTCGAAAAGCCATAGCTGAGCTTCGCAGTTTGAGTGACAGTCAGTTGAAAGATATGGGTATTACCCGCAGTAGTATCAGTCACAGTGTAGATCACGGCAGAGACCTTGATCGCGCCGCTTAAGCTGGTATTGAAGCGCGATTCAATATACCGAAGGCTACTCGCTCTAAACACTCTGGCAGGGTAGCTTCTAACTGTGTGCCGGTTGGCAGGATCAAGACAGCGAGTACGGCGTTAATGTCCGTACATTCGGATCAACTTTAAGATCACCTTTTAGAGGTGGCAATGCCCGTTGAACGCAGTCATTGCGTTCACAGATCCGACAGGAAGTACCGATAGGTTCAAAGACGTCGGTTGGCAGGCCTGCAAGACCGTCACTGTAGACAAACTCATTTTTAAACTTGTACTCACAGCCCACTGCAATTGCATATTGCTGCAGCGGATCTTTAAAACCTCCAGTGGGTTTGTCAATAGTGCAGGCTAAGCAAAGGTACTGTGTGCCATCAGGGGTTTCGGCAAGCTGCCGTATAATTTGACCTGGTGACTCAAACGCTCTGTGTGCATTCCACAGAGGGCATGCTGAGCCAAAACGCGCAAACTGTAGTTTTGTGGCGCTGTGGCGCTTGGTGATATTACCGGCGCGATCAATGCGGGCAAAAAATATAGGCACACCTTGCAGACCGGGTCTTTGCAATGTGCTCAGCCGGTGCGCCACTTGCTCCAGGCTGGTTTTAAAATAATCACTTAAATCAACCAGATCATGGCGTAGCTCTCGAGCAGCTCCGTGAAATTCGGTGTAAGGCATTAGAGTGGCACCTGCAAAATAATTAGCCAGGCCCATGCGACACAGTTCTTCGGCTTCTTTTGATCGAAACTCTGCCTCAGCAACCAGATCGTTCATCAGCGACTCATGCTCTAGAAGTGCAATCTGATGTGTCATTTGAAATAAGCGCTTGGCAACCAGATGCCTGCGATTAAGATGCAACTGGCGTGTTGCGGGATTATAAATTCTTATTGTATCGCGGCTTGGCAGATCAACCGTAACGGCAATACCATGGTTACTCTGCAAATAATCTATAACGTGTTGTTCCCGAGCGCGGCTACCGGAGTCCTCTGTTTTGAGTGTATTTGCTGCAAACTTCTCAGCCAGTAAATCCAACTCATGGATGTAGTTATCTTTGAAATGGAAGTAGTCACGTACCTGCTCATACGGTGTGGGCTCTGTGATCATCCCGGCACGATTGATAGTGTCATCCATTTCCGCCAGTTGATCACTGGCTCGTCGCAGTGCTTGGTGCATAGAGATGAGCGCCAATGCAATAGTTGGTGAGTTTTGGCTCGCGAGTCTGAGTTCGCGGTTAGAGGGTGAACTGCCTTTAAGCAAAGGATCGGCGAAACACTCTTTTAAGTTAGCCAATAACCGATCGCTGTCCTGTCTGGAGAGCGTGGCAATATCAACAGCAAAATGCTCTGCTAAGCCGAGAAGCACAGTGGCAGTCGCGTGCCGCTGATTGTTTTCTAACTGATTTAGATAGCTGGTTGACATGCCCAGCCGTTCGGCAAAACTTGCCTGGGTTAGTTTGTGTTCGTCGCGCAGTGATCGGAGTTTGTCTCCAATGAAGAGCTTCTGTGTTTTCATATTCACAATTTTACAATAGTAAATTCGCAATATGCAATAAATACAATAAAACGCTTTAATACATTTGATTTCAGCAGGTTAGCTTGTAAATATTTGATATTCGATACACTTGTAACTTCCTATGTTCCTATTCGAGAACAGCCAGGAGGAGAGCCCGCTGTGAGTTACTCTTTTGCTTTATTGCCTGCAAAAACGCTTAGCCGGAAGTATTCGGTGTTTTTTCAGTTCCGGCTTTTTCATGCTTGTCGCCAAACTGTGGCTACAGAGCAGGGACATTTCATCCAATATGAATTGTGTGAAACAGCGGACTCAATGCTTTGAGTAACGTTGTTGCGCAGCTCGAAGAGCGTCGAATTCAAGCTCGTCTCGGTGGTGGGCAGGAACGAATCGACAAACAGCACAGTAAAGGTAAGTTAACGGCCCGCGAGCGACTGGATGTACTACTGGATCATGGTTCGTTCGAAGAGTACGACATGTACAAAACCCACCGTTGTACCGATTTCGGTACAGACAACAACCATCCACCCGGAGATGGTGTTGTAACAGGATGGGGCACCATCAATGGCAGACCTGTTTATGTGTTTTCGCAGGACTTCACTGTCTTTGGTGGATCGCTGTCTGAAACTCATGCTGAGAAAATTTGCAAAGTCATGGACCTTGCTGTGCAAAACGGCATACCAGTAATTGGATTAAACGATTCAGGTGGTGCGCGAATTCAAGAAGGCGTTGCTTCACTCGGTGGCTACGCAGAGGTGTTCTATCGGAACGTGCAGGCCTCCGGGGTTATACCGCAAATTTCGGTCATTTTAGGGCCATGTGCAGGTGGCGCGGTGTATTCACCAGCAATGACTGATTTCATCTTTATGGTCAAAGATACCAGTCACATGTTTGTTACCGGGCCCGATGTGGTAAAAACAGTAACCAACGAAGAAGTCAGCGCTGAAGATCTCGGTGGCGCTGGAACTCATACCAAAACATCATCAGTGGCCGACGGTGCGTTTGAAAATGATGTGGAAGCTTTACTTGAAGTTCGAAAGCTCTATGGTTTCCTGCCGCAATCAAGCAACGATGTGGCTCCGCGAATTAACACATCTGACAGTTTTGATCGCTCAGAGCCCGCACTGAATACATTAATCCCGAGCGATCCAACTAAGCCATATGACATGCGAGAAGCCATAACGGCCATCGCAGATGAAGGAAACTTCTTTGAAATTCAACGCGACTTCGCAGGAAATATTCTGTGTGGCTATATCCGTATTAACGGCCGAACGATCGGGGTGGTTGCCAATCAGCCCAAGGTGTTGGCTGGTTGCTTAGACATTAACAGTGCCAGAAAAGCCGGACGTTTTGTACGTTTTTGCGATGCATTCAATATTCCGCTGTTAACGCTGGTGGATGTGCCGGGCTTCCTGCCCGGTACTGCCCAGGAGTACGGCGGAATCATCAAGCATGGCGCGAAATTATTATTTGCCTACGCCGAAGCCACTGTACCGATGGTCACCGTAATACTGCGCAAAGCTTATGGTGGTGCTTACGATGTTATGGCGTCAAAGCACATTCGTGCGGATGTTAACTACGCGTGGCCAAGTGCAGAAATCGCCGTAATGGGTGCAAAGGGCGCGACCGAGATTCTCTATCGTAGCGAACTTGGTGATCCCGATAAAATCGCGCAACGCACACAGGAGTACGAATCGCGTTTCGCAAATCCTTTTATAGCAGCGCAACGGGGTTTTATTGATGAGGTTATACAGCCTCATTCTACACGTCGTCGAGTGAGTCGAGCGTTCGAAACGCTAAAGAACAAGCGTGTCAATCAACCCAATCGAAAACACGACAACATACCGCTATGACGCAAGCAACTTTATTTTCAAAGATACTGGTTGCCAACCGTGGTGAGATTGCCTGTCGGGTTTTCGCTACAGCTAAAAAAATGGGAATTGCAACAGTCGCCGTTTACTCAGAACCGGATGCACCGGCATTGCACACCACTGTAGCCGATGAGGCTATTGGGATTGGTGGGGTTAGTGCGGCTGAAAGCTACCTGGTTATCGATAAAATTATTGAAGCCTGTAAAACCAGTGGGGCTGACGCTGTACACCCGGGCTATGGATTTCTATCTGAGAACGCTGAATTTGCCGAACGTCTTCAGCGCGAAAACATTACGTTTATCGGTCCATCGAGCGCTGCGATCAAGTCGATGGGTGACAAGATCACTTCAAAGAAAATATCAGCTGAGGCAGGTGTAAATACTGTGCCCGGATTTATGGGAATAATTGATGATGCTGCTCATTGTGTGAAGATCGCATCCGATATCGGCTATCCGGTGATGATAAAAGCAAGCGCCGGCGGCGGTGGTAAGGGCATGCGTATCGCCTGGAACGACAGAGAAGCACGAGATGGTTTTGATCGTTCGAAGTCAGAAGCCAAATCATCTTTTGGTGATGACCGAATCTTTGTGGAAAAATTTATTACTGATCCTCGTCACATTGAAATTCAGGTATTGGCTGACAATCATGGCAACTGTATCGCACTCGGTGAACGAGAATGTTCTATCCAGCGTCGAAACCAGAAGGTTGTAGAAGAAGCGCCATCGCCGTTTGTTGATCAGACATTACGTTCAAATATGAGCAAGCAAGCAGTGGCACTTAGTCGGGAGGTCAACTATTCAAGTGCCGGGACAGTTGAATTTATTGTCGACAACGATAAAAACTTTTATTTTCTGGAGATGAACACCCGCCTGCAGGTTGAACACCCGGTTACCGAGTTGGTTACTGGCGTAGATCTGGTGGAGCAAATGATACGCATCGCGGCTAATGAAAAACTAAGTCTGCAACAGAGCGATATCAAGCTAAATGGCTGGGCAGTTGAATGCCGTTTATATGCAGAAGATCCAAAGCGTGGTTTCTTGCCCTCTATAGGCAGACTAAGTCGATACCGACCCCCGGAGACTAAAGCTGCTGACAATGTGTTAGTCGTCCGCAATGACACTGGAGTGGAAGAAGGCGGCGAGATCTCCATGCACTATGATCCGATGATTGCAAAACTTTGCACCTGGGCACCGTCTCGAAGTCTGGCAATTAATTGTATGTCTCGCGCACTTGATCAGTTTGAACTCGAAGGAGTGGGAAACAACCTGCAATTTCTGTCTTCAATACTCGGCCACAAGCGATTTCATGCTGGAAATTTATCAACTGCTTTTATTGATGAGGAATACCCGAATGGATTTCAAGATGCTCCCATCCCGAAAGAACACATTCCGGTGTTCGCAGCAGTCGCTGCTACGGTTTCCAGAATTGAACAAACGTACTATCAACCGGAAGGTTCAAACGAGATCGTTAGAAACTCACAAGCACAAAGATCAACACCGCTCACTGTTCGCCTGCCATCACAATCTATAGATTTAAGCATCACAGAATCTGGTAACAGTGATTTTACAACTGAGTTTGAAGACCAGACACTTCAAGTGCAAACCACCTGGCTGCCAGGGCAAAAGATCACCACGGTAGTGGTGGATGATAAAGAACTGGATTTCAAGGTAAACCTCGCTACGGGTCGGGTAACGCTTGAGCACAAAGGTCTTCGGGCAAATTTAGTCGTTATTCCGCGTCATCTTGCAAACCTGTTTGATCTTATGCCTGAGAAGGTGCCGGAAGATTTATCCAAATACCTGCTCTGCCCGATGCCGGGGTTGGTTGTAGAGCTTATGGCAACGGTTGGAGATGAAGTAGAACCGGGCCAGCCGCTCGGTGTTGTAGAGGCCATGAAGATGGAAAATGTACTGCTGGCAGAGAAGAAGGGAATTGTAAAAAGCGTTCCTGTTAGCGTTGGTGACAGTCTGCAGGTAGATGACGTCATCATGGAATTTCAATCCGGTGACTCACCATGAAGCACTGGCACAACCTCGTTCAACGTGAACTGAAAGGAAAAGACCCGCAGAGCCTGGAAACAATGACGCCTGAAGGCATCAATGTCCGACCACTCTATACAGAACGAGATCGACCTGTAGAGACAGGTGGTGAACTACCGGGCGTCGGGCCGTTCACGCGTGGTATCCGTGCCACTATGTATACCGGTCGACCGTGGACAATACGTCAGTACGCCGGTTTTTCTACCGCGAAGGAATCTAACGTTTTTTATCGCAAGAACCTGGCGGCCGGACAAAAAGGTTTGTCGGTCGCTTTTGATCTTGCAACCCATCGAGGCTATGACAGCGATCACGAGCGGGTCGCAGCAGATGTTGGCAAGGCCGGAGTAGCGATCGATACCGTTGAAGATATGAAGATATTGTTTGACGGTATACCGCTGGATTCCATGTCTGTGTCTATGACAATGAACGGTGCGGTGTTGCCGATACTTGCCATGTTTATAGTCGCAGGGGAAGAGCAGGGCGTCGACAGAGCCCTATTGAGTGGCACCGTTCAAAATGACGTTCTAAAAGAGTTTATGGTGCGCAACACCTACATTTACCCACCCGAACCTTCGATGCGAATTGTGGCGGATATTATTCAGTACACGTCACGGGAAATGCCAAAGTTCAATTCTATATCGATTTCCGGCTATCACATGCAGGAGGCGGGGGCCAACCTTGCACAGGAGTTGGCTTATACACTCGCAGACGGCATGGAGTACGTACGAGCAGCTAAATCCAAAGGGCTCGATGTAGATGCATTTGCAGGCAGGTTGTCGTTCTTTTTTTGTATTGGTATGGACATTTTCATGGAGGCGGCCAAACTTCGTGCTGCCAGAAAATTATGGTCGCGCATTATGACAGAGCTCGGAGCAAAGCAGGAACGCTCTAAGCTACTTAGAACACATTGCCAGACCTCAGGGGTATCCCTGACGGAACAGGATCCATATAACAACGTCGTGCGAACAGCCTACGAGGCACTGGCCGCAGTGTTGGGAGGTACGCAGTCTCTACACACCAACTCATTCGATGAGGCGATTGCCTTGCCTACCGAAACCTCCGCGCGTATTGCTCGCAACACACAACTTATCCTGCAGCACGAAACGGGTGTCACCAGAACAGTTGATCCTCTTGGTGGATCGTACTACGTGGAGTCGCTTACCCACGAAATTGCAGAAAAAGCCTGGGCGTTAATAGAAGAAATAGAAAACTACGGAGGCATGACGAAAGCGCTCAACGACGGACTGCCGAAAAGAAAAATTGAAGAGAACGCCACCCAAAGGCAAGCGCGAGTGGATAGCGGTCAAGACACCATTGTTGGTGTAAACCGATTTCGTACAGATGACGAATCGCCGATCGATGTACTCACGGTTGATAATACGAAAGTAAGAGATCAACAAATAGAAAGACTCCATCAGATCAGACGTTCTCGCAACGGGGCAGCTTGTAAGGATGCTCTACAAAACTTATCCGTCGCAGCCCGGGACTCTACTATGAACTTGCTCGAGGTTGCAGTAGAGGCCGCACGACAGCGAGCTACCGTTGGCGAAATATCAGATGTTTTGGAGGGTGTTTTTGGCCGACATCAGGCGGAATCAAAAATAGTCACCGGTGTATACGCAGGCTGCAGTCGCGACAATCCGGAGTTTACAAACATTACTCAGCGGGTAAAAGAATATACCGACAACCGATCCAGAGCTCCACATCTTCTCATGGCAAAGATGGGACAGGACGGACACGACCGGGGAGCTAATGTCATCGCATCTTCCTTCGGTGATATTGGTTTCAAGGTAGACAGTTCAGCATTGTTTCAAACACCAATGGAGATAGCCGATCTGTGTGCTGAAAACAAAAATATTGATGTTGTTGGCGTCTCCAGCATGACTGCCGCTCACCTGACACTGATTCCACAGCTTATTAAACACTTGAAAGAAAGAAACAGAGCGGATGTCAAAGTGATATGCGGTGGTGTTATCCCGGAACAGGACTACGAGGCACTCAGAGAGGCAGGTGTTGCTGGAATATTCGGCCCCGGTACCAGTGTAATCGAAGCTGCTAACGCGGTCCTTGGAACACTTTTAAATGAACGTCGTAATAGATAAGTCTGCCGACTATAAAACGCAATTAAGGAGAAGAAACAATGTCTGGTTACAAAGAGGTGTTTCAACGGTCGCTGGATTCCCCGTCAGAGTTTTGGCTGGAGGCAGCAAAGTCTGTCCATTGGAACACTCCGCCATCCAAAGGGGTTAACACAGAAAATGCACCCTTCAACAAGTGGTTTGAAGATGGCAGGATCAACGCTTGTTACAACGCTTTGGACGTTCACATTGAAAACGGACTTGGCGATCAGATAGCTGTTATCTATGACAGCCCGGTCACTGATAGTAAGCGTTCCATAACATACAGTGAACTTCGCGACGAGGTGGCCATGTTTGCAGGTGCACTTGCTGCACGAGGTGCCGGCAAAGGTGATCGCGTCTTAATTTATATGCCCATGGTCACAGAATCGCTTGTGGCGATACTGGCTTGTGCACGCATTGGTGCTGTTCACAGCGTTGTATTTGGCGGTTTTGCTGCGAATGAACTGGCAGTAAGAATTGATGACTGCCAACCCACTGTTATAGTTTCTGCCTCATGTGGCATTGAGCCTTCACGAGTCGTTGAATACAAACCATTACTTGATGAGGCCATAGAACTGGCTGTGCATCCGGTGCACCAGTGCATTGTGTTGCAAAGAGACACACTGGCTGCTGATCTGGTTAACGGGCGGGATACCACGTGGGAAGAAGCAATGGCTTCAGCATTCCCTGTAAAATGTGTACCGGTGGCAAGCACAGATCCGTTGTATATCTTATACACCTCCGGGACCACTGGTCAGCCTAAAGGTGTCGTACGGGACACCGGTGGTAGTGTTGTGTCCCTTAAATGGACAATGAATAACATATACGGCATGGAGCCCGGTGAGGTGTTTTGGTCTGCCTCGGATATTGGTTGGGTCGTGGGACACTCCTATATAGTCTACGGTCCGCTTTTTCATGGTTGTACAACGGTTATATATGAAGGAAAGCCCGTTGGCACACCGGACGCCGGAGCTTTTTGGCGTGTAATTTCTGAACACAATGTACGGGTACTATTCACTGCACCTACTGCTTTTCGCGCGATAAAAAAGGAAGATCCGAAAGGTGACTTACTCAAAAACTATGATCTGAGCAAGTTCCGCAACCTGTTTCTTGCAGGTGAACGATGTGATCCGGACACCTTGACATGGGCACAGGAAAAACTGGGAGTCTCTGTTATCGATCACTGGTGGCAAACAGAAACCGGATGGTCTATCTGTGCCAACTGCCTGGGTATAGAAGAATTACCAACAGTAGCAGGTTCTCCCACTGTCCCGGCACCTGGTTATAACCTGCAGGTTCTGGACAGTAAGGGTGCTCCCGCTGTAGCGGGTGAAATCGGATCTTTGGTCATAAAACTGCCACTACCTCCGGGCACGTTCACCACACTGTGGAGGGCACCCGGACGTTATGTAGAAGCCTATTTCAGTAAATTCCAAGGGTACTACGAAACCGGGGACGCTGGTTACCTGGACGAAAACGGCTATGCATTCGTAATGGCCAGAACAGACGATGTCATTAATGTCGCAGGACATCGGTTGTCGACAGGCGCTATGGAAGAAGTTCTGGCTGCACATCCTGATGTCGCTGAGTGTGCTGTATTGGGAGCAGAGGACAGCATGAAGGGGCAGGTACCAGTGGGCCTTGTTGTGCTTAACACCGGCTGTGTTAGTTCGAGTGACGACATTCAACAACAACTGATAGAGAGAGTCCGTGAATGTATAGGTCCTGTAGCGGCGTTTAAGTCTGTTGCTGTTGTAACTCGCTTGCCCAAAACTCGCTCCGGAAAAATACTGCGTGCAACCATGCGTTCAATTGCCGATTCAAAAGATTGGAATATACCGGCAACTATTGAGGATGCCGACGCCCTCAAGGATGTTACTAAAGCACTGCTCGATCTGGGCTATGCAAAAAACCAACATCGAGGTGAGAGTTTTGAATAAGGCCTATCAAATCAGTGCATATAGCGCGACCGCAGTTACGGGTTTTAAGCTGGTGGCTGTGGTATGAGGTTAATACTGTTGGGTGGTCCCGGTGCTGGAAAGGGAACACAAGCCGCTTTGCTTGCTAAGGTGCTCGATATACCGCAGATATCAACCGGTGATATGTTGCGCTCAGCTGTGTCTGACAATTCTCCGGTTGGAATTGAAGCCAAAAAAGTGATGGATGCTGGTGAGTTAGTTTCCGACGACATTATTATCGAGTTGATAAAAGAACGTATAGCAAATCAGGATTGCGCAAAGGGTTATCTGTTCGATGGCTTTCCACGCACACTCAATCAACTGAAAGCTATTGTTACCCACAATATGCAAATTGACGCGATTATTAATATAGAAGTTTCTGATGAAGTAATAATTCAACGGATAGGGGGTCGTAGAATTCATCAGGCGTCCGGCAGAACGTATCACACAACCTGTAACCCACCCAAAGTACCCGGTATTGATGATGTCACGGGAGAAGCCTTGATGACACGTGCCGATGATCAGGAATCGACCTTACGAAGGAGGCTTCGAATATATCACCGGCAAACAGATCCGATAATGCACTACCTATCCCGATGGCACAAAATCAACCTGTGTAAAGGGCCGTTACTTGTTAATGTGTCCGGTGATGATACCGTTGATGTCATCCAGGATTCCATACGCCGTCAGTTAAACATAGAGGCAGATAGTGCTTAGAGTAGAGTCAGCCGCACCTCTACGTACACTCGCGAATGGAGAATAGTATGAATAGAATACTGATACTTGAAGATGAAGATGTTATACGCAAGCAGTTGTCGCGACTTCTTGAACGCCATAACTATGAAGTAACTGGCGTATCGAATCTTGAAGAAGCCATCGAGTTATACCCTGAGTCTTTTGATGTAATTCTGGCAGATATTCGATTGCCTGGCAGGAGCGGTAACGAGATCCTGAATTACAGTGAGCAGGTGCCGGTAATCATGATGACCAGCTATGCAAGCGTGCGTTCAGCGGTTGATTCAATGAAAATTGGTGCCGCAGAATATATTAGCAAGCCGTTTGACCATGACGAACTACTAAAGACCATTGCAAGGTCTCTGCGCGAAACCAGAGTTTCCAGGCAGAATGCCGCAATGCGTAAAGACCTTGACAGACTTTACGCAGACAAAGAAACGAAATCTCTAAATGAAGAGATGCAACAAGTAATCTCAGGTCTCAAGGAACTTCCATCTGAAATCAGGTTTGTTTACCTACAGGGAGAGAGGGGAACAGATAAAGAGTTGCTGGCCAGATTTTGTCATGCGCACAGTGAGCGCAGCACCGGACCATTAGTGTTTGCTGATCTGCCCAGGGTTGAAACAGCTGAACTTGAGGATTCTCTTTTTGGTGCTTACCGGCAGGATCAACGCCACAGTAGTGGATTAATGCAAGCGGCACATGGAGGTACGTTAGTTGTCAGTAGTATCTCAGAGTTACCGCTGGATCAGCAATCCAGACTGACCACAATACTTCTTGAAGCTTCAAAGAAACAACGCCCACCAGACACCAGGCTGATTGTTCTCGCCAGAGACTCGCTGTCGAAATCTGTGAAAGATAATTATCTGCATCCTGTTCTTGCGAGTCAGTTTCGGGAAAATGTTTTTCAATCGGTACCGCTACGTGATCGACGTTGTGATATTAGTCATTTGTCAGAGCAGTATTTACAGGTATTCGTTAAGCGATATCGTAAGCGCAGAATTATCTTCTCAGAAAAGGCAAAGCACGCACTACATGCTTACCAATGGCCCGGCAACCTGAATGAACTAAAAAGCGTAATAGAACGCGCAGTGTTGATGGCTGAATCAGGGGAGATAGAGCCAGTGCACCTTGGCATCAATGTAGTAAATGAACAGGCGACACAAGATGGACCTGGTTTGAGTCTTGATTCGTATTTTCGATACTTTGTCTTGAACTTTGAAGATCGACTGACAGAGACAGAGCTTGCGAGCAAGCTTGGTATCAGTCGCAAAGCTTTGTGGGAACGCAGGCAAAAAATGGATTTATTGCGACGTGCCTGAATGTTAGCCACGAGCGGCTTACCACATGGAAGAAAACTACTACAGCATGGTCGGAATGTGGGTAGTAAGTCACTCTGTTGGATGCGGCGGAGCCTGGTTTTCTATTATATAAATCGATATTTTCAGGCAGCTGAATGCTGCCCCAGTTGAGGAATAAAATTTATGAGCGATGAAAGACATCCTATACCTGCAAAAATGACAGAGAATGCATTGATCAATAACGATCAGTATCAGGTGATGTACACAAAATCGATCACCGATGCGGATTCGTTCTGGCGGGAGCAGGGTAGGCGTCTTGAATGGATCAAGCCCTATTCAACTGTTAAGAATACCACCTATGAATATCCCAACGTATCCATAAAATGGTATGAGGATGGCGTACTCAATGTCTGTGCTAATTGCATTGACAGACACCTGGAATCACGCGGTGATCAAGTGGCTATTATCTGGGAAGGCGACGACCCTCAGACCGATGCCAAAATTACCTATAACGAACTGTATGAACAGGTTTGCCGGCTAGCCAATGCTTACAAAGCGCTGGGGGTTGGCAAAGGCGATAGAGTGATCTTGTACATGCCGATGATACCTGAGGCAGCATACGCCATGCTGGCCTGTGCACGCATTGGTGCTGTTCACTCTATTGTTTTTGGCGGGTTTAGTCCGGATGCACTGGCAGACCGAATTACCGGATGTGATGCGAAGCTTGTTGTAACTGCAGATGAGGGCATGCGTGGCGGCCGACCCATACCGCTAAAAAGCAACACCGATGACGCATTGTCCAAGGTGACACACGACGTTAAGTCTCTTGTCGTCAAGTGGACTGGCGGCAAGGTAGCCATGCAGGATGGCCGCGATTTCTGGTACCACGAGGAAACAAAAAATGCACCACCCGAGTGCACTCCCGAACCTATGAGTGCAGAAGATCCATTGTTTATTCTTTATACATCCGGGTCTACGGGTAAACCCAAAGGTGTGGTACATACATCAGGAGGTTATCTGGTCTATGCCTCAATGACGCACGAATATGTCTTTGATTACCAGGAAGGAGATGTGTACTGGTGCACTGCCGATGTTGGCTGGGTAACCGGTCATAGTTATATCGTCTACGGACCGTTGGCGAACGGAGCTACGACATTAATGTTTGAAGGAGTGCCAACCTACCCGACTCCTGCACGCTTTTGGCAAGTGTGCGAAAAGCACAAGGTCAACATTTTCTATACCGCACCAACCGCTATCCGTGCACTGATGGGAGCAGGCAATGAGCATGTTAGTAACAGCGATTTGTCATCATTAAAGGTGCTGGGTTCTGTCGGAGAGCCAATTAACCCTGAAGCATGGAAGTGGTACAACGAGGTGGTTGGGCAGGGACGTTGTCCGATTGTTGATACATGGTGGCAAACAGAGACAGGGGGTATCCTGATTACACCACTACCGGGTGCCACAGAAACAAAACCCGGTTCTGCCACGCGGCCATTTTTTGGTGTGCAACCACTTATTCTGGATAACGAAGGGCAGGAGATCACAACGACTGAGGCTGAAGGTGTATTATGCATAAAAGACAGCTGGCCGGGACAGATGCGTACGGTATACGGTGATCATGATCGTTTTGTCTCAACTTATTTCGAAACCTTTAAAGGCTATTACTTTACCGGTGATGGCTGTCGCAGAGACAGTGACGGTTACTACTGGATTACCGGAAGAGTTGACGATGTCATAAATGTTTCAGGTCATCGAATGGGTACCGCAGAAGTCGAATCTGCATTAGTTGCACATGAGCATGTTGCAGAGGCTGCGGTGGTGGGTTATCCGCACGACATCAAAGGGCAGGGGATTTATGCGTATGTCACGCTTATGAATAATGTAGAGCCCACCGAAGCGCTAAGTCGCGAACTCGTGGCATGGGTACGCAAAGAGAT